>DTSG01000191.1 GCA_012965455.1 Planctomycetaceae bacterium
GCGTTGGGACGAACCCTCAGCAGTAGAAGTCCAATAATAACCCTTGCACGGTCACGGTCAACAGGGTCAGACCTCTTTTTCCCATTTTTTTTCTCAGCACCATTTTCCCCCTCTATACCCCCCCTAAACGAATCGCTCTCGGCGACGCTCATATCATTCACTTTCAGCGGAAAAACCGTTAAACTATTGGTATCTAGCAGTCTATAAAATTTAAGTACTGACAAACCAACAATTACTTCCAACAACAAAGAGTGATCATTGATGCATTGCCGCGGCGTTCGAGGCGCTACTACCGTAACGGCTAACACCAGCGAGGAAATACTAAACGAAACTCGCCGACTGCTAGCTCTGATGATTCGACTTAACGACATCCAGAGTGAAGATGTCGCTAGCGCAATCTTTACTCTCACCAGTGACCTCAATGCCGAGTTCCCAGCAATGGCCGCGCGACAACTCGGCTGGCTCGATGTCCCCTTAATATGTACACACGAAGTACATGTTCCAGGTGGATTACCACGCTGCATTCGTATCCTGCTCAATTGGAATACGAACAAAACTCAAAGCGAAATCCAGCATATCTATTTCCGAGATGCTACGAGTTTACGACCCGACCTCTCAAAACTTCCACCTGTCGATTTCGACGAGCTCGAAAGCTGGATTTCCGCACAACTAGAAAATGCAGACCTCTCTTAGCCGTCGCCGGTTTTTTTGTTTTCACAGCAGGGTTATGGATACCAATTGGCACTGTTCGAGTTCGGGACACTCACCACATGAAAAATCGAACCAAACTTGCTGTGACCACATTGACGGCGATTGTCTGTCTCTACTCGTGGGCCTGTACAACCGCAACCGAACCCACGCGACAGCCAAATATCATCGTCATCTTTTGTGACAATCTTGGATATGGAGACATTGAGCCGTTCGGTTCAACGCTGCACCGCACGCCACACCTCAACCGTATGGCAAAAGAAGGCCGCAAGTTCACGCATTTCTGTGTATCCGCAGGGGTTTGCACTCCGAGCCGAGCGAGTCTTATGACCGGCTGCTACGCCCAGCGGGTTGGCATGCACAATAACCCACGCGATGGTCAAGTCTTACGACCCGTTTCACCGTACGGCCTGCATCCTAACGAAATCACAATCGCTGAAGTCCTGCAGGCCGCTGGCTATAAAACAGGCATCATTGGTAAATGGCACCTCGGTGATCAACCTGAATTCCTGCCAACTCGACAAGGCTTTGATCTGTTCTTTGGTGTACCCTACAGCGACGACATGACTGCTGCTGTTGGACAACGAGTCGCCCAACGAGGTAACAAACAACTGCAAGGCCATCTGTGGCCACCTCTTCCGCTGATGAAAAACGAAACCGTCATCGAGGCACCAGTCGAGCGGACTCTGTTGACGCAGCGGTATACCAAACAAGCGACTCAATTCATCGAAAACACTCCGGACCACCCCTTCTTTCTGTCCATGCCTCAAGCACTGCCCGGCAGTACCAGTACCGCTTTTTCAAGCCCCGCCTTTAAAGGAAAAAGTAAAAACGGCTCGTGGGGCGACTCTATCGAAGAACTCGATTGGTCCACCGGGCAAATACTCGACAAACTAACAGCCCTCGGTCTCGAAAAAGAAACTCTCGTTATTTGGACCTCGGATAACGGAGCACCCATGAACAATGACCCCAACGACCCAACTCGCGGAACCAACCTGCCACTAAACGGGCGCGGTTACACGACCAGTGAGGGAGCATTCCGTGTTCCAACAATCATGTGGTGGCCCAGTGTCATTCCAGCAGCGACTGTGTGCGACGAGTTAAGCACAACGATGGACCTGCTGCCAACGTTTGCCAAACTTTCCGGGGGCAACATCCCTCAAAACCGCATCATCGATGGCCATGATATTCGCTCGCTGATCTTTGCTGAGCCGAATGCAAAAACACCTTACAGAGCATTCTATTACTACGCCATGAATCAATTGCAAGCCGTTCGCAGTGGCCCTTGGAAACTCTTCGTGCCTCTGGAAAAATTCAATCGACACCCGCATTTCAAAAAGGGTGAAATAGCGACCACACTTCTGTTTAACGTTGTCACTGATATTGGGTCAAAACAAAACGTCGCCACACAACACCCTGAAATCGTCAAGCAACTCAGCGAGTTAGCAAACCGAGTTCGCCAAGACCTCGGCGACGAAGGCCTTGCGGGCAGTGGCCAACGACTCGCCGGAAAAACCCTCCATCCCCAACCCCAACTCCTGCAACCTAAAAATGGAGTTCCCCAGAATTAGCGGACACATGATTAAGTATGCAAATTACTACTGGGTAGAACGAAGCTTGCCCGATTTTCACGTTCGTGTGAATTTATGTAAATTCGTGGTTGTATTTGTTTGATGCTGTAACAACTGACAGCCTTGGACGTCACGTTTTAACCATTAACTATTCTCAACTCCATCGTTAATACGGTAGATTTATACGGTAGAATAGATTTAAACAAGAAATATCGTTTCTCACACCGCTCAACCCCGCCATACCTCCGCCCCACCCTAATGAAGATCTTCAGAACTTTCTTACTACTGGCTGCACTACTTGGATTTTTTTGTGCCAACTGCACAACAACCCGAGCGGATGATGGTACTGATTTCTTTGAGAATAAAATCCGACCTATCTTGGTCAAGCATTGCTATGAGTGTCATGGCGACGAAGAACAAGAGAGCGATCTGCGACTGGATAGCTACGCAGAAATGCTACGCGGTGGCGCGACTGCCCCAGCCGTAATTCCTGGTGAACCAGATGAAAGCTTGTTGTTGCACGCCATCGGATATGAAGATGACGAGTTACAAATGCCGCCTGATGGGAAACTGTCAGACGCTGTCATCGCTGATTTTCGCAAGTGGATTGAAATGGATGCGCCTCACCTAGATGCAAATAAAACCAGTGTCTTGCCTCGCAAAGGTGCTGTGGACCTAGAGAAAGAACGACAATTCTGGTCTTTCCAGCCACTAGCAGATACGGCAATTCCAACTGTCACGGCACGCAATTGGCCGCAGCAATCCATTGATTACTTCATCTTGAACAAACTCGAACAACAAGAACTTTCACCCGCCGCAGCCGCAGATCGCAGAACACTTATTCGGCGAGTCACATTCGACTTGACCGGCCTGCCTCCCACACCCGCAGAAATTGACAATTTTCTATTCGACAAATCTCCCAACGCTTACCAACAATTGATTGAGCGCCTCCTTGATTCAGAAGCTTATGGTGAACGCTGGGGACGCTTTTGGTTGGACGTCGTCCGTTATGCGGATTCCAACGGACTCGATGAAAACGTCGCCCATGGAAACGCTTGGCGATATCGCAACTATGTCATTGCAGCCTTTAACCAAGACAGACCGTTCAATGAATTTCTAACAGAACAAATCGCTGGCGACTTAATGCCAAAAACCAAATCAACTGCTACGAACAACCGTAGAATCATTGCAACCGGCTTTTTGGTTCTCGGTCCCAAAGTGCTTGCCGAAGTTGACAAAGTCAAAATGGAAATGGATATTATTGACGAACAAGTTTCCACGGTTGGTCAAGCCTTCATGGGAATGACCTTCGGTTGTGCCCGCTGTCATGACCATAAGTTCGATCCCATTTCCACGGAGGATTACTACGCACTTGCCGGTGTCTTTAAAAGTACAACGACCATGGAATCGTTCAAGACAATTGCCAAATGGAATGAAACTGAAATTGCCAGTGAACAAGATCAAGCGAACTATAAAACAGCGGCGGCGCTAATAGACACAAAAACCGCTGAGCTAAAAACATTCACGGATGCCGCAAACAAAGAACTACTGGCAGCACTTGCAGTCGA
>DTSG01000192.1 GCA_012965455.1 Planctomycetaceae bacterium
TACATGTTTCCAAAAAGCATGGCGTCTGGCCAGCAACTCTGGGACTAACACTGCTCAGTACAAATTCCGCCTTTGTCTATTTTTCCTCGCTCGCCACCTGTGAAAGCCTGCTCATCTTGATCATGACGAGTGTCTGGGTTTTACTGGATTGGCGGTCATCGAACCCAATCTCAATGCGGCGTTGGTTTTTCATTGGAGCTCTTTTAGGGCTTGCCTATTTAGCCAAAGGAACCGCACCTATTTTTCTAGCCGGTGTCGTTGCGGGTTGTTTTGTAACACGTTGGACAACGGTTGAATCCGGTAGCAGCAAACAACGATTGATAAGTTCGCTGATGGCTGTAATGGTCGTCTGCGTAGGTTGGGTCGTTGTCGCTCATCCACTACTAATACGCAACGTTAAAGTCTATGGCGAGCCGTTATACAGCGCTAATCAAACATTCTTCTACATGGATTCATTTCCCAGCGGGGCTGATCCGTTTGGACAAGTTGCAGCGATGGGTACGCCCGAGGAGATTCGAGCGGAATATTTAGCAACGCATAGCTGGGCAGACATGACAAGTCGTGCGGTGACAGGAACGGGGTGGCAAAGCTTCATCTTCATTCGCTCACTTGGACCAACTCCGCTTGATGACAGTCGCGTGCTGTTTGGAATAATATTTTGTTTACTCGCAGGCCTGTCACTGCTGCACGAATCAACGGCAATGAAAACGACACTCGCAATTTGGGTCGCCCTGAGTCTCCTGTTGTTTGGTTGGTACATTCCGATTGCTGCTGGGCAACGATTCATGGCACCGTTATTGCCGCTACTGTTAGCGTTTGCGGGTATCGGCATGTGGCGCGTCATGTCCGCTGTCCAACGGTGGCCTCGCACGACCGTTGTGTTAGTGTTCGGCGTCATCTGGAACGCGATATGGCTCGCCTGGACGACCATCGCCATCTGGCCATAGTGTCATCATTGACCGCAGATTGCCCGTTTCGAAGGCGTCGGTGGGGTGCTGCGGAAGTTTATCCGTCGTCACCTAAACTCTGCTGCCACAATTGCAACAATTCCAGCGCCTCCATCGGCGTGAGGTTATTCAAATCTTGCTCTCGGACTTTATCAAGCAGCGGATGCTCTTCATATCCAAACAACGACATTTGCGTACCATTTAATGCTTCATCAGCGGATCCCGTAATCGGTCCGCTAGGCACTCCGTGTGAAGCTTCTAGGTCGGCGAGGATTTCTTTGGCGCGGCGGTTCACCTCGCGTGGCACACCGGCCAGCCTGGCTACATGGATCCCGTAGCTTTTATCCGCACTGCCCGCGATAATTTTGTGTAAGAAAACAACCTCGTCATCAAACTCTTTAACCGCAACGTTTAGGTTTGACAACCGCTCTAACTGAGACTCCAAATTCGTCAATTCATGATAGTGTGTGGCAAACAATGTTCGCGCTCGCACCTTTTCGTGGATATGTTCGATAATTGCCCACGCTAGGGAAACCCCATCATAGGTACTCGTTCCCCGCCCAATTTCATCAAGAATAATCAGACTCGATTCAGTCGCCGTATTCAAGATTCTCGCTGTTTCTGTCATTTCCACCATGAACGTACTTTGCCCTCGCGACAATTCATCGCTGGCACCCACACGAGCAAATATTCGATCCGCGATGCCAATAACGGCTTTCTGAGCAGGCACAAAACTGCCGACTTGCGCCATTAACGTAATCAATGCGACTTGGCGAATATAGGTGCTCTTCCCAGCCATATTTGGACCGGTAATCAACAACAGGTTACTATCCTCAGGATCCGCCAAAGTATCATTGGCAATGAACGTTCCCTCCGGTTCGATAATGTCCAACACCGGATGCCGACCATCGCGAATCTCCAACACCGGTTCCGTCCGCATTTCCGGACGACAATACCCCCGCAACACCGCTAACTCTGCCAGTGACAACAGCACGTCGAGTTGTGCGAGTTGGTCAGCGGTTTGCTTTAGTGACAGTTGGCAAGCTTGCACCTCGTTGCGGACTTTCACAAATATTTCGAGCTCAAGTTGACGCGCGTTATCGTCCGCGGACAATATCTTTTCTTCGTGTTCTTTTAACTCTTCGGTGATATACCGCTCGGCATTCTTAAGCGTTTGTTTGCGTGTATATTCTACGGGAACGCTGTCCTTGTTAGCGTTGGTCACTTCCAAGTAATAACCGAACACTTTGTTAAACCCAACCTTCAACGTGGAAATACCAATACGTTCCGCTTCGCGGGCTCGATATTCGGCAATCCACTGCTTACCACCTGCCGCCAGTTTCTGCAGTTCATCCAACTCCGCGTCATGGCCAGCTCGAATCATTCCGCCGTCACGTGTGGTCAGCGGACATTCATCGACGAGTGCCTGGTCGAGCAATACACATAACTGATCGTGTGGGTCGATATTCTCACGAACATGTACCAGCAGGTTGCTGTGACACGCCACGAGGTCCTTGAGAATTGGAGGCAACTGTTTTAGTGTTGTGCCAATTTGCCCAAGATCGCGAGGGCTAGCGCGGCCGGTAGAGATACGAGCCAGTAAACGCAAAATATCATACACTTCGCGCAGCTGCTGGCGCACTACGTCGCGCAGTCGATTATCATCGTACAGTTCCTGTACCGCATCAAACCGTTGCTCGATCTGGTCACAATCTGTCAGCGGGTTTCCCACCCAGTCGCCTAACAATCGCGAACCCATCGCCGTGACCGTCTTATCCATTACGGACAGTAGCGATCCCTCGCGGCTGCCATCGCGAATCGTACGTGAAATTTCCAAACTACGGCGAGTCGCTTCATCGATTTCAAGCCTCTCGCCAACTCGATAGGGCAGCAGGTTTTCAAAATGGTCGAGTGATGTTTTTTGAGTCGTGTGCAAATAATCCATCAATGCACCCGCTGCTCGAATCGCGGGACGATCATCATCGGTGAACCCAAAGCCCTCGAGATGATGAGTTTGAAATTGTCTTGCCAATGCTGTTTCGGCGCTATCGTGCGAGAATGCCCACGCCGGACGCCGAGTCAGCATAAACTGGTCCGCAAGATACTCAGGAATGAACTGTGCGTCTTCGTCAACAACAACTTCGGCAGGACCAATCCTTACGATTTGGTCTGCTAGTTGACCCAATGTACAAACCGACGCCAAGAATCTGCCGGTGGATAAGTCAGCCCACGCCAAACCGATGCGGGCGTCGTTAGGATCTTCGAGTAAAGCGGTTTTACGTCGACTATCATCCACGTCCTTGACGATGGCCAGTAAATAGTTACTTTCGCGTGGATCGAGCAGAGCTTCGTCGGTGAGTGTGCCAGGTGACACGATACGTACAACTTCACGCTTAACCAGGCCCTGCGCTTCCTTTGGATTTTCGACTTGGTCACACACTGCCGCACGATGTCCAGCTTTGATCAACCGCGCCAGATAACCATCGAGTTGATGGTAGGGAAATCCCGCCATCGGAATGGGATTCTCGCCTTTATCACGACTCGTTAGTGACAATCCTAGTACACCCGACGCAATCCGCGCATCTTCGTGGAATAGTTCGTAGAAATCGCCCATACGAAACAACAACAGCGCATCACCACAGACGGATTTTGCGTCATCATATTGCTGCATCATCGGGGTTTTAGCCATAGCGGTCGATTTTAACTCGCTTCAATGAAAAAAGAAACATGCTAGATGCAACGCAATTCCCCAACAGTAGGCATTCCGACTATTGAGCGCTATCCGTCGTCGCAATTGCCCACTGGCCTTGGTTCTCATCCACACCTAGAACAAGCTTTTGAATATTCGTAATCCCCTGTGCTTTCAGTGCTGACATTAAGCGAGCACTAATATATTCAGCCAACCGTTCCGCAGTCGTATTATTCATTGGTAAGATCACGCAATCGTCGAGCGGGAACACCCAACGACGATCTTCAAAGGTGACCAGCACTTCTTTTTCATCCGCCTGCACATTTATCGTCGGATGCGATTCCGGTAACAGCATGCGATGGTCTAGTTCTTGAGTAATCGCTTGCAAAGCATCACGTAATGCTATGAAATCGATTACATATTCATTTTCATCCAATGGTCCGTAAACTTCGGCGAAGACTCGATAGTTATGACCGTGTAGACGTTCGCAAATATTTCCAGAAAACGTAATAAAATGAGCAGCACTGAAAATCAAGCTCTCTTTTTCCAACCTTACGCAGTATTGTTTTGTCATTTTATATCCAAGCACATGCGTGCGTTTGCCCCTATCACATTGAGTATCATTGTCCGGTCGGCAGCCAACCTTCGATGAGCCCCACAAATATTGCGGCGCCCATAAAATCGGCTGTCGTCCCTGGATTACGTCGATGTCCATCGCTACGCAGCCAGAAATCGAGCTCACTGAGTTCACGTACATAGAGATCTAAATCCTGAGCACCCGCATCCACAACAACATGTGCCCGCCGCGCCGCTTCCTCAGCAATTTCAACGCCGCACTTCCTAGCAATCAAGCTATCTGGGTGTCGACTCATAAATTGTACATGGGTTTCCACAATTGCTTCAGTCAGAATCGTCCCTACCGCTAGTTTTTCTCGAAGTGGTCCAACCGCATCCGCAAACAGATCCACGAACCCATTTCCATATTGAGCCGCAATTAGATCTCGATCTTCAGCGGCGTGCATCGCTTCAAGTAACGACTTAGGCGCCGCAGCTGCGACGTCCATTGATTCAACTTGCCCCAATCCGCCTGCGCCAGCGAGTGCAATTGCTTGATATACATCTTGAGCATCTTCGGCGTTTAGATCGTTCAACACGATTTGCATTGCGACTTTGTCAAATGCAGTCGTCTTAGCGAGTGGTGCCATGAGTAGCGTTAAGCCAAGATTCGTATTCGTAGACACGGCGGCTTGAGTTGCTTGCAAAGCGGCCAGCACGATGCCCCCCACGCGGTACTTTTCTGCTTGATCAAATACGGGACCAATCGCGACTGCACTCGTTTGGAAATCATAAAACGTCAAATCTTCAAAGTCCGCGCCACGATGAACATTCCCAGGTTTAGGTGCAGACACTTCCAATAGGCAAGCTAGCGTGGCCATTTGTCCTAGCGATTGTTGCACCATGTTCATTCACCACTCGCCGTGGAAACGGATGTCGCAGTTGTGTCAAGAAAAGTTGAAATCACTGCGAGGACGTCTTCTTTGGCATCCTCTAATACGTAATGACCCGCATCGGCAATTTTCAGGACATTAGCCGCTGGAAAGAGTTCTTGGAATTTACTTAAGCACTTAGGGGAAAAACACCAATCCTGCATACCCCAGATAAGCTGGACCGGCTTGTCTGCTAGGTGAGTGAGATTTTTTTCAATTTGAGCAAGTTCATGGTAAACATGATGAGATTTGGAAAACGGGATATCCTTGACGAAGGCGTCGATTGCCACTCGGTTTGCATAACCTTTATAGGGAGCTAACAAACCAGCTTTCGCAATACCTGACAATTTATTGCGGTTCATTGTCATCCGAGTGGCTGGACCGGCAAATAGATTGAATCGCCGAATCGCCAGCGACCCCAGCCAGGGAAATCGCAGCGCAAAAATACGCCAGGGGATATACAACGGTGGGAATGCCCCTGTATTTAGAATCGTCAAACTGCGAATTTTCTCTGGGCATTTCGCGGCCATCCCCAAGCCGATGGGCCCACCCCAATCGTGTACCACTAAATGCACGCCATCCAACTCCAAGTGTTCAACTAGCAGCGTTAGGTTTTGAATGTGTTGCGTCAGAGTGTAGGGATACCTCTGTGGCTTGCTACTGAGGCCGCAGCCTACGTGGTCGACGGCTATCGCGCGATAGCGATCCTGCAGGGATTGCACGAGGTGCCGATAGTAAAAAGACCACGTTGGATTACCATGAACCATCAATACTGGGGAACCCGATCCTTCGTCCACGTAGTGCAGACGATTCCCCTCATCCAATTCGAGGAAATTGGATGGAAAAGGATATTCGCCTCTCCAAAGTTCGTCAGTCATGTCTACCCTCAATCACCTTCTCGCGTTGTTTTGCTTATGCTTCCCTACGCTACTTGCTGTTGCGGTGATACCAGCTAGCCAGTTGCCTAGACGTCAGCGATGGAAATATTCTGTCCTGCCAAACCCCCAACAATGCTTTCCATGACAAAATACTTTCGCGTGTACCTTTTTCAATCGCGCGAACTATTTTTCGAGCAACAACCTGCACGCTCATACCTTTATCCGACTTGCCCGCTTGAGGTCCCGCCAACAATGAGTCAAAGAACTCGGTTCTAGTTGTGCTAGGACTTACTAGTACAACATCAATCTGCTCATTTGACAACTCAGCACGTAGCGCATCGGAGAATCCGTGCAGGGCGAATTTACTGGCGCAATATTCGCTATTTCCTGGCAAGGCAACGTGCCCTAACACGGAACCCACATTACAGATCGCCGGAGACTGTCCGCGCCGCAATTGTTGGAGATGCCCGCGAATCAATTCCAAGGGAGCAATCACGTTTACGTCCATTATTTGTCGCAGATATTCTGGTTTGGAATCGGCGAACGCTTGATGCGACCCGATGCCGGCGTTGTTAATTAGGACGTCCAGAGTTGAATCCCAGTTTGTGTCGACCCAGTGGATCATTTCCGCTCGAAAGTCCCCGGATGTGATGTCACCGGCAAGACAGTGAATCGTACCTGTGCATTCATTGGTTGCCTCTTGCAGCGAGATCAGACGTTGTTCACGACGAGCGACTACTAGTATGTCATTCCCTGCGGCCACCAACTGTTGAGCTAGGGCATAGCCGATTCCGCTCGAAGCCCCCGTCAGCAATATTCGCTTTGACTGTAATTTTCGTTTTGCCATGAATCGTCACGCCTCTTCCGTCGTTTGCCGTTGCCGTTGGTCGTCACCAGAGACCTCGGAAACGGTTGCTTGCGTGCGATCGATTTGTCCGGCGAATTTTACGGGCAGGCGGCAATGAATTGAAACCTCGGTATCGGAAAACTGTTTTGAGAGTATTTCGCCTCGGGCCGCAATGAAAGCCATGAGTTTTCCATTGGCGACATCGGTTTGCACATGCAGTTCTAAAAAAGAACGACTCAGCGCATCACTAACTGCCATGCTCAGGCTATCAAATCCCTCTTTAGTGACGGCGCTAATCGCAACGGCATGTGGATAGCGATTGAGGATCACATCCAACAATTGTGGAGTCGGCATTTGATCAATTTTATTGATAACAAGCAGCGAGTCCTTTTCTTCAATATCAATTTCTTCAAGTACTTGGTAAACCGCTTGAATTTGGTCATACACGGCAGGATTAGCACCGTCGGCAATGTGCAGCAGCAAATCGGCATGCCGCGCTTCTTCTAAAGTTGCTTTGAAACTAGCGACGAGCCGATGGGGAAGATTTTTGATAAACCCGACCGTATCGCTGAGGAGGATCGGGCCCCAGTTTGGCAAATGCCAACGACGGGTGCACGTGTCTAGTGTGGCGAATAGTTTGTCTTCAGCCAATACATCTGCGGCTGTGAGTGCATTCATAACCGTGCTTTTACCAGCATTTGTGTAACCCACTAGCGACACGGTCATCACGTCGCTGCGTGATTGCACGAGTCTTTCTTTACGTTTTTCGATGACTTGCAGTTCTCTCCGCAAATCACTGATACGTTTTTCCACCAAGCGGCGATCAACCTCTAGCTGTTTTTCACCTGGCCCGCGCATACCGACTCCCATTTTGACTCGGTCCAAGTGAGTCCACATGCGCTTAAGACGCGGTAGTGAGTATTCGAGTTGCGCAAGTTCCACGGCCAGTCTTGATTCAGGCGAGGAAGCGTTTGTGGCAAAGATATCGAGTATTAGTTCCGTGCGGTCGATGACTTTTACATGGACGGCCGTTTCTAGGTTACGGGTCTGAGCGGGACTTAAGTCGTTGTCAAAAATGACGACATCTGCTTCATGCTGTTCGACCAAGGCTGCAAGTTCTTCGACTTTACCTTTGCCAAATGCGGTGGCCACGTTCATCGAATTTCTGCGCTGAGTGATATCAGAGGCAATATGCATTCCTGCGGTTGAAGCCAACCGTTCGCATTCGACCAAGGCATCGTCCGAGTCGTCATTTTGGGAAAACAACACTTTTGCTAAAATCGCGGTTTCTCGAGCTAAACTTTGCTTGCGCTGATGTTCCTGCACGTGTAATGAATTTCCTTGACGGTGGGGAGAGACATCTATGAAATATCCGGTTTAATCAATGCTTGATTATAACGTTAAATGAGTGGTTCACCTACGCAGCCGACATCGGATTCATACTGATTCACACACAATCGCAGTTGCATAATTGCTTCTTAAACGTAGTCGCTTTATACTGTTACCAAACGTGAAACCACTTCTTAACATCCTTACAAATCACTATTGGATTATTTCCCATTATGACAACTGCCGCAGACAACAAATCTCGTCGTCGATTTCTACAATCAACCACCGCTGCCACCCTAGCAGTTGCAACGACACCTCTGCTAGCCGCCCCAAAACAACCTCAGCCGATTCGATTGCAAGCGGCAGTCAGCATTGCCCTAAAACCAATTTATACAATCTCGCTCGCGCAATGGTCACTACACCGTACTCTGCAAGCCGGAAAACTCGATAACCTCGACTTTGCTAAAGTCACAAAAGAAGAATTCGGAATCAATACGATTGAATACGTAAACTCTTTCTTTAAGAGCAAAGCAGAAGACATGACGTATCTTAAAGACCTTAAAAAACGCGCGAAAGATCTTGGCGTGAAAACCAATTTGATTATGGTCGATGGTGAAGGCCGACTGGGTGACCCCGATAATGCAAATCGCACGAAAGCTGTTGAAAACCACTACAAATGGGTAACTGCTGCGAAGTTCCTGGGCGGGCACTGCATTCGAGTTAACGCTGCATCCGCGGGTGAATATGATCAACAACTGGAACTCGCAGTTGATGGCCTCCGACGCGTGTGTGAGTTCGCAGCAACTCACCGTATGAGCGTCATTGTCGAAAACCACGGCGGACTCTCGTCCAACGGAAAATGGTTAGCTGCCGTCATGAAAAAGGTCGGACTCAAGAACTGTGGTACGCTTCCCGATTTTGGCAATTTCCACGACTACGATCGCTACCTTGGCGTCGACGAAACAATGCCGTTTGCTAAAGCGGTTAGCGCCAAGAGCATTGATTTTGACGACCAAGGTAACGAAACCAAAACCGACTATCTGAAAATGATGAAAATCGTTCTTGCCCATGGCTATCATGGTCATGTCGGCATCGAGTATGGAGGCGGACGTCTCCCAGAGATGGAAGGTATTCGAAAGACCAAGGCATTATTGCTCAAGGTACGAAAACAACTGACCAACAGCTAAAACGTGTCGCGGTTGCCGCACCATTTCTCCTAAGAATACGTCCCGCAAACGTCTATAATCCTCAATCCCTATAATTGGGACATTTGGTATATGCGACAAACTCGCCTGCGCAAACATTAGGCAACCCAACAGTGGTGATTCACTGTGCAGCACTGCCTAAAAAACTGGCAATCACACCCCCCTGCACAAAACACTGTGTTTAAAGAGTTTTGCCGGTCGATTTGACTCTCTTGAAACAATAACAGCAGAGAGACAACCACTGCTATTTATTGAGGGGAGTTCGATGACATCGATCAATTCAAGTTCATTTAAGGACAATCACACAACACAAACCAAGTTAGAGCCTCGGCCCAGATATTATGACCAACATGGAAACGTGATTTTAGCTCCAAACGGCGACGCTCAAAAGGCACATAACGGAGAAGCGGGTTCTTACGATGCGGATCGTCCTATTTCGACGGATCAACGACGCCTAGCAGTGCAAAAAGCATTATCAATGTCGTGGGAGACCAATGACTGGGAGGATTTCTTTCGCGAAATAATGAGTATGCAAGGATTGATTCACCAAATGTTCCCCAGCGTCGCACAGCGCCGTGAATTTGAAACGACCCCAGAATATGTTGAGATCCAACACATGATGGCTGAGATGCGAGGTCGGCGTAAGAAGCGACGTCAGGACCGCGAAAAAACTCGCGTGATCACCGTCCGCCTACCGGAAAGCCTACACGCTTCGCTGCAACATGAAGCCGAGCAACTTAATACCAGCATGAACAAACTCTGCATATCCAAGTTGCTCCAAATAATTGACAAGCAACTCGTCCAATAAATAAGTCCCCGCGTGGATTACCGGCCAGTCATTCGGCTTCGGCGGACTCTAACGCTACTCGCGGGTAATCGGCAATTCGTAACATACGACGGTTGTGGCATTTCGCACAATCAACTTGTTATCGTAAACAGCCGGATTTGCCCAACTGATACCGTCGAGTGCTTCGACCGTTAGCAATTTATCAAACCCAGTTTCATGTGGACGCAGAAAATGCAGTGGGCCATCTTCATCTTGAACAACAATAATATCGTCGATCATCAATATCTGGCCGTGATTGAACCGCCCCTTCTTCCACACTCGTTCTCCCGTGGAAATTCGAGCACATTCTAGAATTCCATCAGATAATCCGTAGACCAAATCGTCGACTGCCACAATGTTCGTAAACTTCGTTTTTAGGACTCGAGCGTTTTCCCAAATCCTGGCCGTACTCCATTCACCGTCGGTCTCAGAAACTGAAAACAAAGCCGCCCCTGTGCCGTACCCTTTGCTAATCCACACTCGGTCATCCCCAACAGGCACTGCCTGACTATTACTAGCTTCAGCCGTACTCGAACCGGGCCAGGCATGCTCCCACAACACTTTGCCCGTCTCAATTTCGTGCCCTGACACTGTACTTTCATTGACACTCACAATTAGCCTCTGACCACCCAACGTCATGACAATCGGCGATGCGTAACTCATTTGCACATCCCCAGCGCGCCACCGTTGTTCACCAGTTTCTTGGTCAAATGCGACAAGCGAATGAAACGGTCCTCCTGGTGCACCACCGAGCGGGACAACGACGAGTCCATCCACAGCTAATGCAGAGGTACTACGCCCCCAAGCGAGAACCTCCTTTTCCTTTTCAGGAGTCGACCCGATCATATCGAGCAGGTCTTTTTCCCACAGCACATCACCAGAATCACCAGCGAGACACACAAAGTGACCAGTGGCTCCAACGCTAAATACTCGACCTCCAGCAATTGTCGGTGTAGCCCGCGGTCCAACACCACCGAGCACCGTCGCATGACGCTGCTGCACCGCATAGGCCCATCTGAGTGCTCCACCGTGGAGATCATAACAACTGACAACCTCCTGTTCCCCACGTTGCTCACAGGTCACCGCGAACCCGTTCACTATTGCAAAAGAGGACCAACCTGCACCGATGTCACGTTTCCACAATAGCTTAACGTTTTCCACGTTTGGCTCCGCCGTCCAACTCGCATTGGTGACATGAGGATGCCCAGTACGCCCTAGAAATCGCGGGTAATCCAACTTTCTATTTACGGCCAGCAAATCAACGGTGCCTGACTCAACCTGAGATGACGCCTGCACCAGATTTTCATCGGCCGACTTCGTGCCCCGTAATTGAATCGTCGGTAACATCAAACCTGACACAGCAGTAATCTCAAACAAGAGGCTACCTATCCCTGCCAGCAGCGGCATGCCAATAAGTACACCCAGCCGCACTCGTCCAGAAGCGCAGCTAAAGATCACAAATCTAACGTATAACACAAATCCCAATATCATTAACACAAATCCGCTTAATACATTTGCCATAGCGCGGTCACTCGGCACGGACCATTGTGACACAGAAATACATAGGATGGTCATTCCAAGCACAATTACAAACCAGCGTGGAAGGATCAATGCACGCTGTTCTCGCCGATGTGCGTTAGCTGCGGCCGGTTCGAACTGTTGGGAGGATTCCTGTGACTCATTCATTTCAATAACACACGACGGACAAATTACAATAAAACGAAAATCATGTCATAAACGAGGAAGTGACTGGGCTATAAGCCGGGTTTTGTAATTACCGAAGTAATGATGGTCATTCATCTAGGACGGCAATTGCTTGCCGCCTCAAGCAGCCTACCCGAAAGTCAACGAGAACGAGCCGCTCTCGGGGCACTTGCGTACCCTTCCTTCCTGTTTGGCTTTGCTTCCAATGGGGTTTACCTAGCCACACAGGTCACCCTGCATGCTGGTGAGCTCTTACCTCACCGTTTCACCCTTACCTGTTTGCACAGGCGGTTTGCTTTCTGCTGCACTTGCCCTGACCAAACAATAAATCATTTAGCCGGTCGGCGTTACCGACCATCGCGCTCTATGAAGCCCGGACTTTCCTCTCGTTCAAAAAGAACCAGCGACCATCCACCCAGCACATCTTCCTCTACACTTAAACATAGAACACAAGCAGCGCTACAAACAGGGCAAACGCTCGCAATCTCACTAAGAAAATTGCGCCAACGCGTCACGATCTAGTTCGATACCTAATCCCGGCTTATCAGGAATTTCCAAAAACCCTTGTTCGTCGATCAGAAAAGGCACGACCACAATATCCTCAATATACTTTGCCGGTGTTAAGTACTCGACATATCTGGCATTGGGAATTGCCGCAGCCAATTGCAAGTCCGCCGCGAGACCGACTGCTGTATTCCATCCATGACTGACGAATTGCACATGATGATCTGCTGCCATCCAAGCAATACGGCGGGCCTCACTCAGACCGCCACATTTCGTTACATCAGGTTGAATAATATCTACGGCGCGACGTTCAATCCATGGCTGAAACGACTGCCTCCGCGTCAACACTTCGCCCCCCGCAATCGGAACGGGAGAATGTTCACGCAGTTTACAATAACCGTCGATATCATCGGGGGCCAACGGTTCCTCGAACCACTGAACATCATAGGCTGCCAGCATCTGAGAGGTCCGCAATGCCCACTTATAACCGTGTGGCCAAAACTGCTCACTGCCCCCGGCATCGACTAGCAACGTTACTTCCGCACCGACCGTTTCCCGCGCCGTCGCTACTAGTTTCTCGTCAAAGGCATTATTGCGTCTTCCAAAGGGGCGCCATCCCAACTTAATCGCTTTAAAACCACGTCCGACGACTTGCTGCAACCGCTCGGCAAGCACGTCCGGTTCAGCGAACAACATCGAGCCATACGGCTGAATGCGATCTCGGTAAACACCGCCAAGTAAGCGAGACACGGGTTGGTTACATATTTTTCCAAACAGATCCCACAACGCAATATCGATACCGGAAATCGCATGCTCGACCGTACCGCCGCGTCCCTGCCAAAAACTACTCTGCCGCATCAACTCACTAAGTCGCTCAGGCTCATTCGCAGCCGCCCCTTTCCAGATCGGCTCCAGAAAATCAACTCCGGCTTGCGTCAATGCCGAACCAGTAAA
>DTSG01000193.1 GCA_012965455.1 Planctomycetaceae bacterium
AGTATTTTCCGGATGACACGAATGGAATTCCTTATCTGACACAACGGGTAAATTGTGGATGAATAATGAGGGATAAATGAAATATTAGAAAGTTATCTGCAAGCTGTGATTATAGTTTGCGGTTTCGCAAATCGACAACCACACAGAGCCCTGCAAGATAGATGTATTTGCGACGATTAGTCGAGCAATGAAAATAAAATGTCGACGCTGCGGGTGGTGGCTCCTTGCTGCTCATGGACGAATTGTTTAGCTCGTTGCCCCATGTTGTTCGCCTTAGTGGGATCATTGATTCCGGCTAACACAAATTGTTCAAACTCAGTTTGATCATGTACGACTTGGGCGGCATTATTGGCTAACAGCATTTCCACAATGTCACGAAAATTTGTTGTATTGGGTCCGAAACAAACGGCGACACCATAGGCCGCAGGTTCAATCATATTCTGTCCACCACGTTTACCCATACTACCACCAACGAATCCAATATCGGCTAACCCCCACCAAGCTCCGAGTTCTCCGACGGCATCGACGAGAATCACCTTGGTACTAGGATCTAGTGGCTTGGTGATGGTTGACCGCCGACCCGAGAGAAGACCGGTCTGTTCGATGGCTCGTGCAACATCATCAAATCGCTCTGGGTGTCGCGGAACGATGACGAGTTTCAATTGCGGAATTTTGGGAAGCAATTGCTGCAACACATGCAGGCTAATTTTCTCTTCTTCGACTTGGGTAGAGCCGGCGATGATAACGAAATCGGTATCGGAGATTCCCGCCAGTCTTTTTAGTTCAACGGTTCGTTCGTTCTGCCGATCGGATTGTGCGCCATCGAATTTGATTGAACCGGTAACGGTAAGTTGTGCGGTCGCGGCGCCAATGGAAAGGAAACGCTGATAGTATTCATCATTTTGGACAGCGATATGATCGAGTTGTCGCACGGTTGGCTTAATAACGAAGCCCAGGCGGCGGTACCCGCGAGTGCTGTTTGCACTGAGTCGACCGTTGACGACCACGACCTTAGTTTGTTTTGCTGCGAAATGGATGAGGTTAGGCCACAGTTCTAGTTCGACGAGTACGAGTAGATGGGGTTGAATTCGTCTAAGTGCCGTTTTTACGGCCCAGGAGAAATCGAGTGGACAATAGAAGACGGTGCGGGGAGCATATTTTTTTCGAGCGAGTTCATAACCAGTACGCGTCGTTGTACTAATAACGCACTGGCATTGAGGGTCCCGCTGCTCGATTTCTTGAATCAGCGTTTGTAATAAGTTAACCTCGCCCACGCTGACAGCATGAAACCAAATACAGCGTTTGCTTGCATCGATTTGGGTGCGAGGAACGAAGCCGAGAAATTTTTCAGCGAATCCTTGGCGGTACTTTCCATGCCGCACGGCAGAGTAAATGAGTTTGGGCAACAATAGGACAATGAGCAGTAGGTAAACGAGGTTCCGTAACCAAGGCATTGGCGGGTCTCTCTATTTTCCGAGGCAACATTTTTTGTATTTTTTTCCACTGCCACAAGGACAGGGGTCATTGCGACCAACCTTTGGTCCGATATTGCGGATCGTCTTGGAAATATCTCCACCGCCGCCGTTTGAGTTCGTGCCCTGTTGCTCGCGTGCGATGTCCGATGACGATTGAGCTTGGTCATGAGAAGCAGAGGATTCAACCCAAGTGGCTCCGACAAAATCTTCATTGAGGCGTTCCATACGAAAGATCAAATCGGTAACTTGTTCGCCCAACGAAAACCACATATCGTCATAAAGTTTCATTCCTTCACGTTTGTATTCAACCTTGGGATCCTTCTGTGCATAACCTTGTAAACCGACGGAACTGCGCAAGCGGTCCATCGTTAATAGGTGATCTTTCCAAGCCATATCGACGATTTGCAGCAGTAACGACCGTTCCATTCGCCGCATTTCTTGATGGTGCTTATCTTCGACGGCGGAAGACATGGTTCGTAGCAGTCGTTTACGATTAAGTTCACCAAGTTGTTTAACATTAATTTCAAATTCGACTTGATCACGTAACCACAAGGAAATGGTGGCAATTTCACCTTCATTGGCAACACGATCGAGACGACTATTTTCAGATTGCTCGTCGTAGTGCTTGCTGATTTGTTCGACGACCCAGTTGCGGTGGTTGTTGGATCGTTTTTGGCTTGCCAAGCTCAGGTCTAAAAGCATTTCACGAATTTCATCTCGTTGCATGCTGCGGAAGCTATCCATTTCAATATCTGCATCAAAACGTTCGGCAGCCCATTTCACAAGTGCTTCACGATCCAGTCGCCCATCGCGGCCCTCGGTGAAATGATAAATACTAGCCATGACCGGATATTCAGCTTCTTTGTGCGTGTACATCTCCAACGCTTGTTGGTGAATTAAATCGACCAACACTTCATTGCTAGAATCACCAATGTCTTCGTCAGTGATTTCAAAGCCAAACTTATTTTTAACCCAAGCGGCTAACGCTTTTTTTCCATAGTCTTCTTGCAAGAACGCTTCGGATTCGGCTAAGTCAGCCTGACCAATTGACTGTACGGCCATGTCATGCAGTTCAATTTCGAGATCATCGATATGAATTTCCTGTAAATCGCGCGCTCGTAAACTAGTGTGCCAACTATTGTTAACTAGTTTGGCCAAGGCCTCCCAATTCCATTCTTCTTCGTCAAAATCGGAAGGCAGGTTTTCTTCGATACCATCGCGAATGCGAATACGAGCCGCTCGCTCGGCAAAGCGGCGGGCTTCATCTTGAGCCTGTTCGAAGTCCATACCCGCGAACACGTGGGATTCTTCTTTCATGCCGAACTGGCCATTCATCCAAGTTGCGAAAGAATCGACTCCGTAGTTCGGGTCTAGAAAAAGATCGAGGTAGTAATTGATTTGTTCGCCGAGGCAATCGGTGATTTTAGTGGAAACGTTATCGCCATCCAGAATTTCCTGGCGATAGGCATACAGGCGTTTTCGCTGGGTATCCATCACTTCGTCATATTCGAGGAGGTTTTTACGAATTTCAAAGTTCCGCTCTTCGACTTTCTTTTGAGCACTTTCAATTCTTCGCGAAACCATTCCGCTTTCGATACGTTCTTCTTCTCCCATCCCGAAGCGACCAAGAAGGCCTTTAATGGAGTCACCTCCGAAGATTCGCATTAGGTCATCGTCGAGTGACAAGAAGAAGCGACTACTGCCGGGATCACCTTGGCGACCACAGCGTCCACGCAATTGTAAATCGATACGGCGGGCATCGTGACGTTCGGTGCCGATGACATGCAGACCACCGATTTCTTTGATGACCTCTCCTTCGGCCGACATGTTATATTCGTCGTCGATATCGCGAATCAGGTCATCCCATTCTTGCTGGGGTACATCAAGTCGTGTTGGGTATGTGCCTTGTAGGCGCGACCAAGCTAATGTTTCTGGATTACCGCCAAGGACAATGTCTGTACCACGTCCAGCCATGTTGGTAGCAATCGTTACGGCGCTACGACGACCTGCTTGTGCGATGATATCGGCTTCACGCCCGTGGTTCTTGGCATTGAGAACTTCATGCTCGATTCCACGTTTATCAAGGTACTCGGAAATCAATTCACTTTTTTCAATAGAAACGGTTCCTACGAGGACCGGACGACCCGCGACGTTGATTTGCTTAATGTCACTACGTTGAAACGATTCGCGTTTGCGTGTATCTGCGGCCCGTAGGACAACGGTGCCATCGCTTTCAGATTCGACTTTACCAATAATTTCGTCACCGTTGTTCATGATGAGCGTATCCCACTTGTTCATCTGTTCAACTTCGTCAGCGACGGCTTTGAATTTGTAGCGTTCTTCGAGATAAAT
>DTSG01000194.1 GCA_012965455.1 Planctomycetaceae bacterium
ATTTGAGGCATCGCGAGTCCATATAACGCTGCAGACCCCGCTGCGTTGATTCGCGGACCGTTGCTGCTGTTCCAATGAGGAGTGCCGTCTCGATTGGTCTCCAATCCTTGGGCCATCGTGAAAAAATAGTCAGACCCGTAAAGAATGTCTAAACGCGCAGTGGCACTCCAGTCTTCTTTCTGCGGTGCCAGATCCGCTTCCGCAATTATATACAGTTGGTTCATCAAGTATTTGTTGGCTTGGTCGTTGAAGCCAGTGGGCAAATTCGATCCGTTCAGCGGCTCGCTAGGGTTTCCCGTATACCCATGCGTTACCCAACCACTAAAGGAAATGCCAGTGTTTTCAATGGATCGACTTGCGCGGTTGCCGTAACTCTCTATGTTGCGCAAATGTTGTAGCGCAGAGTCTTGGAACGTAACGAGCTGGGTCTCGGTCGACGGCGCTTGCGGGTAAGGTGATGACGCGAATTGCTGAGGGCTAAATTGTGCTGCAACACTAGAACAAGTGAACGCAACGGCACACCACAATAGCGTGGTTTTGAGTTTGAACATGATCGTTCGTCCGATATTCGGTAAATGGCGAAAGTGTATAGATCCGTATATCTATCCGTATCGGTACAATTGATATAAGAAGTTCAATCGTTAATAAAGAAAAATTCATCCCAGATTGCCCAGATTAACAGTCTCTATCTGCGGGGCTTCCATTTGTGCTCGATTAGTGCCGGTTAGTGGGCACTAATGCTATCTGAGAAATCGACCAGATTTTCTTGGTCAGCCAGATCGTCGAGGTCGTCGTCACCAAAGAGTTCGTCGACTTCCGCTGACCAAGTGGCTGATTCTGCCGGTACACGACCGCGCTGTTCATTGAGGTTAAATCCAAAATCAACATCAACAGGATCTACGACATCAAGGTTTTCGAAATGAAGATCCGCGGTATCCGCACGTTGTAATAACATCGGCGCGTGGATAGCCGCTGCCACAAATCCTTCGCCCTCCGCACCTTGATCGACGACCACATCGGTGGTCATCGCATTGAGTTGATTGATGACTTGCAACACATCAATCGGTGACGAGTTGTAGTCGCCATTGGTATCAATAAATCCAGCCACATTAAGGGAGTCAACGAGTTGCAGGGCATCGAGACGTTGAGTTGCTCCGGAGTTGAGATGATTGATAATGATGAGTGCATCATTGGGCGTCACTTGCGAATCCCCATTAACGTCGTTCATTGACAAAGGGTTCTGATAAATGGACATTCCAAAAGTATCAGCAACTCCCATTTCACCATCAGCCGTTACGGCGGGGGCAAACGCTGGCGTGTGACTGGCGACGGCGTTCATTGAAAGAGAAACCGACGGAGATGATTTGTCAACATTGAACCGCACTGTCTTTAGGTCAAAAGAGGTTAGGCTATCATCGAGGTTTGCATCAAATTCTTGGTGGAAAATAGGAGTGCTTAAATCCACATCATACATCTGTTGGAATAACCCAGAAGATAATCCATTTACCCCTAATTCGTTTTGCAAAACGGCACCGGTCGTCAGCTCAACAGCGCGATCATTGAGATTTGCTGAAGTGGTGACAGCCGGCATGCCCACGGACAATTTCATCCGTTCGTTAGCACCGTTGAACGAACCGACTTCTACTTGGTACGTTCCCGGCTGCAGCAGCAAAGTGTTATATGTCATCGATTCTCGCTCGGCCGCCATTCCTGTTGCTTCTGCCGAAACGATGTTCCCCAGAGCGTCAATAATTACGGGTATTGCCATCTGAACATCCGTCGCAAACTGGGTTGCTGTGACAACTTGATAATACCCAGTGGTATCCGTCGTAAACGTAAAGGACTTAACTCCGGATTCGAGTCGCGTGACTTGTTCCAGAACTACCGCTTTATGATCTGGTGTACGATAATCACCGAGCGTCGGTATGATCGTAATGTCAAAATCACGTGTTACGGTTAGGTTGTCCGCTGAGGTCGAAAGATCGTTATCAAGTCCGCCGTCTTCAATCGCAACGGTGATCGTGACGTCGCCATCTTGCATCGCCACAGGTGTGAAACTCAATGTCCCATCGCTCCCAGTGGTGAATGAAACGCTCGGATTGGCTAAAATGGTGCTATCACTACTCGTCGCCGTCACTCGTAGCGGTTGGGATTCATTGGGTCCAGAGTCAATGCCGGTGAGGCTGATGGTTTGAGTTGATGCGTCTTCGTCAACCGTAATATCAGCAATGCTATTTCCCACAGGTGCATCGTTAATTGGATTTACAGTAATATCAAATGTACTTGTGGAAGTTAAATTGTCGTTGGCCGTTGCTAGATTGTTATCGAGTCCGCCATCTTCAATCGTTACGGTAATTGTTGACGATCCATATTGATCTGTTAGCGGAGTGAATTGCAACGCGCCTGTTTGGCTGCCACTGGTGTAGTTCACCGTGGGATTGAGCAGCAGTCCAGCATTACTACTGGCCGCTGTTACTCTAAGTGGTTGAGTCTCATTGGGACCGGCAGTTAAGCCAGTGATGTTGATCGTTTGCAGCGTGGCATCTTCGTCCACGGTTACATTTCCAATTGTATCTCCCGCTGGAACATCATTGACCGGGTTAACAATGACATCAAATATACTTGAGTTAGTCAAATTATCTGCTGGCGTTGATAAGTCATTATCGAGTCCACCATCTTCAATAATTACCGTGACAGTTGCTGTGCCATATTGATCTGTTAAAGGGGTAAAGACAACGGCACCGTTAGTGCTGCCACTGGTATAGTTCACGCTGGGATCCGGTACCAACGTCGTATCACTACTAGTCGCTGTGATACGTAATATTTCAGTTTCGTTCGGACCCGCATTAATGCCAGTAATAGCAACGGTTGAGGGAGCATCTTCGTTGATCGTTACATTAGCATTCGCTGCTTTACCTGGGGCGTCATTGACGGGATCGACAACAATGTCAAACGTCGTACTGCTTGTTAGATTATCCGCTGTTGTACTCAGATTATTATCCGCTCCGCCATCTTCTACGGTGACGGTAACCGTGGTTGTTCCATACTGATTAGCGATGGGCGTGAAGTGCAGGGTACTGCTGGTATCGCCACTGGTGTAGTTCACCGTCGGATTGGCGATTAGCGTCGAATCGCTACTGGTCGCCGTGACATGTAATACTTGAGTTTCATTCGGTCCGGCGGTAATGCCAGTAATGTTAACTGATTGAGTGGTAGCATCTTCAGCTGTTGTAATATCAGCGTGTGTGTTTTGCGTGGGAGCATCATTTTCCGGACTTACCGTAATATCAAACGTCGAGCTGGATGTTAAGTTGTCCGCCGCAGTGGACAGATCGTTGTCTTGCCCACCGTCTTCAATGGTTACCGTGACGGTTGCTGTACCGTATTGATCGGCATTAGGTACAAAACTCAAACTTCCGCTGGATTCAGCGCTGGTGTAGGTAACACTCGGGTCTGCAAACAAGCTAGGATCACTACTCACGGCGGTAATGTGCAGTGGTTGTGTTTCATTGGGCCCAGCGGATATACCGTTGATCGCAACGGATTGCGTCGGGGAATCTTCTGTGACAGTCACGTTCGCAATCACGTTTTGCCCTGGTGCATCATTAACCGGAGTGACGGTAACATCAAACGTACTGCTACTTGTTAGATTATCCCCGGTTGTGCTCAGATTATTATCCGCTCCACCATCTTCTACGGTGACGGTGATTGTCGCCGTACCATTTTGGTCTGCTTGCGGAGTGAAATTAATTGTACCGGTAGTATTACCGTTGGTGTAATTGCTCGTTGGGTTGGCAATGAGTCCAGGATTATTACTGGTGGCCGACAGTCGCAGGACTTGAGTTTCGTTCGGGCCGGCTGCGATGCCTGTGATATTCACGGTTGTCGGTGTATCTTCTGCAATGGAGATATTTGCGGGCGTATCACCCAGCGGCAGGTCGTTCACAGGGTTGACCACTACGTCAAACGTTGTCGTGGCGGTTAAATTATCAGCAGTGGTCGCTAGGTTGTCATCTAAGCCACCATCTTCAACGGTAACGGTGATCGTTGCCGAACCGAATTGATCGCTGAGCGGCGTAAAGCTTAATGATCCAGTTTGCTCATCACTCGTGTAGGTAACCGTTGGGTTGGCAATCAGGCTAGGGTTGTTACTTGTGGAGGTAACGACCAACGTTTGGGTTTCATTGAATCCCGCGGTAATACCATTGTAATTAATGGTTTGTACCGTCGCATCTTCGTCAATGGTAACGTTAGCGATACTCGCAATTGTCGGTGGGTCATCATCCAGTGGGTTTACTACAACGGTGAATGTCTTGCTGACAGTTAGGTTATCACCGCTGGTGGCCAGATTATTATCGAGTCCACCATCTTCGACCGTCACTGTCACGGTGGTGCTGCCAGATTGATTGGCAACAGGCGTGTAGTTGATCGTGCCAACGGTCGTGCCATTTGTATAGGCCACCGACGGGTGGGGAATTAGATTAGTGTCCGCACTGGTTGCGGTTACTATCAGCGTTTGTGTTTCGCCACCACCGGCGGTAATACCAGTCAGATTGACCGTTTGCGGGGCGTCCTCGTCAGTTGTTATGTCCGAAAGAGCGTCCAGCGTGGGTACGTCATTGACCGGATTGACCGTGACGTCAAACGTGCGGCTGACAGTCAAATTATCTGCAGCGGTCGTCAGATTATTATCCAGCCCACCATCTTCGACGGTGACGGTGATTGTGGTCGTGCCGAACTGATCGAACAGTGGCTCAAATTCCAGGGAACCATTGGAATTATCGGTGGTATAGGTAATCGTCGGATCTGCGATCAGATTTGTATTGCTACTTGTCGCCGTGACTTTTAGCGGTTGGGTTTCACCACCACCGGCGGTAATACCGGTCAGATTGACCGTTTGCTGCGGGGCGTCCTCATCAGTTGTTATGTCCGAAAGAGTGTTCAGCGTGGGTACGTCATTGACCGGATTGACCGTCACATCAAACGTGCGGCTGAACGTTAAATTATCTGCAGTGGTTGTCAGGTTGTTATCTAGCCCTCCATCTTCGACAGTGACCGTAATGGTTGTTGTACCAGCTTGATCGGCGAGCGGAGCAATTGTTATTATGCCGGTGGTATTGGGTGTTGTGTAGTTCACCGCAGGGTCGGCCATCAAGCCGGTGTTGCTACTGCTGGCGGTCACACGTAGCGGCTGGTTTTCACCGGCACCGGAGGTAATGCCGCTGAGGTTTACTCCAAGAGGGAGGAAATCTTCATCGAGGGTGACATTGTTCTCAAGAATCTGGTAGACCTGTACTTGGCCTGAATTGTTTCCGTTGTTGTAAGGTGCTCCAATAGCAACGCTGCTGCCATCGGCACTCAGGGAGACACTGGAACCTGACCGGTCACCTACGGCTTCACCGTTAATGTCGCTACCAATCTTTTCCCAGTTGCCCGCAACATTATGGTAGATTCTTACATGTCCTGAACCATCGCCGTTACCGTCGTTGTCGCGTGCTCCGACAGCAACCGTGGTACCGTCGGCACTCAGAGAGACGCTGTAACCGGACTCGTCATCCTCATCTTCACCGTCGATGTCGCTACCGATCTGCACCCAGTTGCCTGCAACATTGTTATAGATCCGTACATGACCTGCATCGTCACCGTTTCCATCGTTGCGGTATCCCCCAATAGCAACGATGCTGCCATCGGCATTCAGGGAGACGCTCCAACCTGACCGGTCATCTGCATTTTCACCGTCAATGTCGCTCCCGATCTGTGTCCAGCTCCCTGCAACATTGTTATAGATTCTTACATGACCTGATTCATTGCCGTTTCCGTCGTTACGGTATGTCCCGATACCAACGACGGTGCCA
Organism: Planctomycetaceae bacterium; assembly: GCA_012965455.1. Taxonomy (GTDB): domain Bacteria; phylum Planctomycetota; class Planctomycetia; order Pirellulales; family Pirellulaceae; genus UBA721. The sequence continues at coordinate 5,856 of DTSG01000194.1, forward strand.
TCGGCACTTAAGGAGACGCTGAAACCTGACCGGTCATCTGTATTTTCACCGTCGATGTCGCTACCGATCTGCACCCAGTTGCCTGCAACATTGTTATAGATCCGTACATGACCTGCATCGTCACCGTTTCCATCGTTGCGGTATCCCCCAACAGCAATGGCGCTGCCATCGGCACTCAGGGAGACGCTGATGCCTGACTGGTCACCCCCAGCTTCACCGTCGATGTCGTTACCGATCTGTACCCAGCTCCCTGCAACATTGTGGTAGATCCGTACATGTCCTGAACCATTGCCGTTACCGTCGTTGTAGCGTGCTCCAATAGCAACGATGCTGCCATCGGCACTCAGGGAGACGCTATTACCTGACTGGTCCTCCGCAGCTTCACCGTCGATGTCGTTACCGATCTGTGCCCAGTTGCCTGTAACATTGTTATAGATCCGTACATGTCCTGAACGATTGCCGTTACCGTCGTTGTATTGTGCTCCAACAGCAACGGTGCTGCCATCGGCACTCAGGGAGACGCTATTACCCGACAGGTCATTGGATGCTTCACCGTCAATGTCGCCACCGATTTGAAGGATTGGATGGAAACTATCCAGCGTTGGCGGTTCATTCGTTGGTTCATCCGCTTTGATAATCGTTCCGTTTATTTCGAAGTATCCCAAGCTACCGTAATCTGAATAAACTCCCGCTTTGCCAACGCCATCGACTTTGATAAAATATTCTCCAGCGGATAGGTTTTCGTTGAACGAAGCATTAATGCCATCAGTTGGATTACTGATCGCAATTTGATTTCCTTGGGAATCGTAAAGGGTCGCTTCGGCATCGAGGCTGCCACGGCTGGCTACGGGGTCGATTTGAATTGCAACATTGCCAGCACCCGTGGTAAAGGAGAAATAATCGACGTCGTTGCGTTCATGAATGATTCCCCATCCATCCACAATGGTGTCGGTGGTTACGGTGAGCGCGGTTGCCGTAGATTGAGCATTCCCATGGTCGTCGCCGCGGTAATCAAATCCGTTGGCGGCCTGGCGGATGATATTGACGTCGTTTTGAGTTGTTGTCGAATCCGCATAATCCCCGTTACTCCATTGCACCATATTTTCTCCAAAAGGTGCGCCCATGATCGGGCCCCAACTCGTTGCCCCGGATCCTGTACCGGGATGGTATGTAGCGCTGCCAAGTCCGTCGTGAATTAATCCCAGCGCATGCCCAACTTCATGCGAATTGGTTTGACCACCAGAACTAATACTTCGATTAAAAGTAAAGACGGGATCGTCGATATTGAGACCAAAAGAGTTTAGGTGTGCGATGCCACCGGCGTTGGCAAAACCGTTAGTGACTTGAGTGTTTACCGAGCGTACGCCCCAATGGACATCAGTTCCGCCCGTATTTCTAAGCGCTTCTACGCCAGGATCGATCGTGGTTACATTGACATCAAATGGAAAGTAGTCATCCACAACTTCTATAAACTGCTTTTGGATGCGACTGTGCTCGGCATCCGAGAAATTGTTCGTATCTCCATCAAGGCTAAACGCAGGAAAGACAATATTGTGGTTCCAGTTGTTATTGACACTATGGTGGCCGTCGTAGTCGAGGTAGATTGTTTTGGTAGCGGTGGGATTACTGGCCAGCAAAAAAGTATTGTCTTTGCCGTAAGGAAAAGTGTCGGCTACGTCACCAAAGGTTAGTGTTCCATCCACAAAGACAGGAATGGCGACGCCGTTGTCGACAGCGGGAGCTTCATCGGCACCGTTGGGAGCTACAGGTGCCGGGCAGACGAAGGTGGTCAGATCTGCGGCAAGTAATCGACGATCTTCGAGGTTTTCGAGGAACAACCGTCGCTGACGCAATAACGGTTGCTGCTGATCGGATTGAGAGAGAATTTTACCTAACGCACGACGCAAGAAATTGTTGCTGGCCATAATAGAGCGATACCAAAATTTAGAAAGAAAATTCGAAAGAGATGAGTATTACGACCGGCTCAAGTGCACCAGAATTGGCGAGGCTATAGACCGGCATACCCCCCTATGAAAAGCAGCTTTCATAATAGTTGTCACTGATAGCAGGTTCAAGTATTAAACTGGCTAATCTTGGTTGTTTAAAGCGAGTTGGTTTGCTACCACACCGTGCCATAAATCAACTTGATTTCCTATGTTTTTCAACCTGCTTTCACGAATTCTGCTTTAGGCGTGCCGATGTAGAACTTGACAAAGGCAAGGGAGTTCCGGAGATTTCCGTTAGTTGGCAATAAGTGCGCAGTCTTATTATCGTTGCTAAAGAATTGCCGGTTGTTGAATAGTTCCAGCGCCCATAAACTAAAGTCTGTATTAAATGGCTAGGAACTTCTGCTTCGATGCCGTGTTAAACATGTTTAATCTGTACTTCGCTGTCTCATAGAAGACCAATATCAACCAATGAATTACAAGACAATAATTATTGGCATCGTGTTACCGATTGCAATATGGGTGCTTGCGGGTTTGATGATCATGGGAATTTTGGCTTTACCTTCACCCGTAACCATTAGCGCAGGTGAAAGTAAACTGGACCCTCTCGTATCCGTGCGGGCGGCAACCAAATTTGAGTCAACGATGACCGTGCAAGCGGACGGAGTTGTCGTCCCGTTTCGTGAAATTCGACTTGCCGCTCAAGTCGCAGGTCGTATCGATCACAAGTCGGAGAATTGTCGCGCTGGTCGCCAAGTTAAACAAGGTGACGAGTTGTTTCGCATCGATCAACGTGACTATCTATTGACTCAGCAGCAATTAGCCAGTCAGCAGCAACAAGCAGAAATTGATCTGGAACAAGTCACCCTGGATATCATCAAAGCGGGTGATTTATTGAAACTCGCCAATGCTGACTTGGATTTGCAAATCAAAGAGTACGAACGCTTAAAGGACTTACGCGTTCGAAACGCCATCACCGATGCGGATGTTGAACGTGGTCAACGTGGTGTGATCGCCGCGCAAAACGTGATTGTAAGAAACACAGCCGATCTCGATACCGCTCGCAAACGCGAATATCGTCTCAAAAGTAACAAAGAATTACTTAACATCCAAATGCAAAAAGCGAATCTCGATTTAGAACGCACGATCGTGATATCGCCTGTCGATGGCGTGATTGTCCAAGAACTAGTCGAAACCGATTCCTTCGCGGAGCGTGGTACAACTCTAGTGGTTATCGAGGATACGCAGCGGGCTGAGATTCGGGCAAACCTAAAAATGGATGACCTGATGTGGGTTCTTGATGGGCAATCTGAAAGTGCAAATGGCACTCAGAACTACACGTTACCGAGCCATCCGGTGACGGTGACCTATGAATTCTCTGGCAAGCGTCCGCTGACGTTAACTTGGCAAGGGCGATTAGATCGATTTGATGGTCGTGGATTGGACACGTCCACGCGTACCATACCTATTCGAATTGTTGTGGATGAACCTGATACCGGTACGCTCAATGGCATCGGCAACTTGGTCCGCGGGATGTTTGTAGAATTGACGATTTCCGTTTTCACTCCCGACTCCATGGTGCTCATACCCAAACGGTCACTAACGACGTCCAATCAAGTGTACGTGGTGCGAACATCTGGCCAATCAGGGGGCGAATCCACAACGGAGATTAACGGTATCTACAGTGTTGTCGAAAACGTAATTCCTTTGCGAGAAAGCGAAAATGACGAGGGTGAGTTTTGGGTCATTGATACTAATGCCTGCGATCTTGCCGTGGGTGATTGGATCGTGACTCAGAGAATGTTCGGCTTGCCTGTGAATGACTCCGAAAAATCCAAAGTACGTATTCGCACGACGGATTAACCATACCCGGATAGATTCCGTTAGTTGATGCGTGGCAGTCTTTTATCTGTGAAACAACAGCGAGCGACAGCAAGAATGACAAAAGGCGAAGATTAAGTGATTAAACATCTGATTTCATGGGCCATCGATCGCAGTGCAGCAATGAATGCGCTGATGATTGCGACGATTTTCGCGGGGCTTTTTAGTTTTGGGGTGATGCGGCGGGAAATTTTTCCAGAATTTGAACTGGATTTTATTCTCGTGACTGTTCCCTATCCCGGAGCCTCACCGCAGGTCACCGAAGAGGGGATTTGTCAAAAACTTGAATCAGCTATTCAGCCGATTGCCGGTATTAAGAAACTCACATCCGTTGCCACTCGAGGCATTGGATTTGCTGTTGTTGAGTTAAACCCAGGCGAAGACGCTCAGAAGATTCTCAATGAAATCCGCAGCGCGGTGGACCGCATACCGAGTCTACCTGAACTTGCCGAAAATAAAGATGTCCGCCAGATTACCATGCGCAATCCAGCAATCCGCGTGGGGATTCTGGGGCCACCTGATATTGAGAGCGAAGAAGCTGAGTGGGAATTGCGGAACTTGACGGAAGAAATCCGCCAAGAGCTAATGGCACAAAAGCCAATCAAAAAATCTGGTATTGCTGGTTTCCGGCAATACTTCACAACCAACTTGGAGCAAGCGGTTGTATCTCAAGCTGATATTATTGGAGCTAAGCCTTATCAGATTGATGTTGAAATCAGTGAGCGGGATTTGCGGCAATTCGGTTTAACGCTGAAGCAAGTCGCAGCAATTATTCGCAGTGAAAATGTCGATGTTCCCGGCGGCGTGTTACGTTCGGAGGTTGGAGATGTATCGTTACAAGCTAACAGCAAGGTCCTAACAGGCGTCGAAATTGCACAGTTACCACTGGTGCGTTCCAAAGGTGAAGTGGTGTTGCGGGTGGGCGATATCGCGACCGTCAATGATGGGTTTGCCGATGTAGATTCGATTGATCGAGTTAATGGTCGACCAGCCCTTGTTCTATCTATCATGAGGACGCCATCGGAAGACCTGATGCATATTACCGATACGGTCAAAGCGTTTGTTGAAAACCGGAACAAAACAATGCCGCCAGGTTATGAGCTAGCTATCTGGTTTGACCAATCTGAAATGGTTCAAGGTCGAATGGACTTGTTAACCAGGAATGGTCTGCAAGGACTTTTCTTCGTGTTCTTGGTGTTAGCGTTGTTTTTAGAATTGCGACTCGCGTTTTGGGTGGCCATGGGAATTCCAATTTCGGTGCTGGGAGCCGGAATTGTGTTGATATATATGGGTGCCACGATCAACATGTTGTCACTGTTTGCCTTTCTGCTGGCACTTGGAATTGTCGTCGATGATGCAATTGTCATCGGTGAGAATATATACCGATACCGTGAGAAGGGTCTGCAACCACGAGAAGCGGCAATTCAGGGAACGCTGGAAGTGTTACCGGCCGTGACAGCTTCCGTCACGACTACCGTGATCGCTTTTTTACCGTTGTTCTTTATCGCGGGAGTCATGGGTAAGTTCTTTGCGGTTTTGCCAACCGCTGTGGTCGCCATGTTGATTATTTCTCTGGTTGAGAGCATGTTTATTTTGCCTTGTCACTTAGGGCATGACGATGGTCCAGTTACGCGAATTATCAAATGGTTGTCGTTACCCGCAAAACCGTTTCTGTGGTGTATCGGTAAAGCAAATCAAGTCGCGACTGGGTGCATGCAGTCTACGATCCACAAAATCTATTTACCATCATTACGGTATGCACTTCGTTTTCCGATCGTCCCGATAAGCATTGGCACGGGCATCCTGTTTGTGTCATTAACATTGGTTGTTCAAGGCATCACGCCGTTTATATTGTTCCCGAAAGTGGACAGTCCAATGATTAACGCGAAAGTTGTTTTCAGCGATGGCACGCCGGTTGAAGTCACCGATGCGGCGACGCGAGAGCTGGAAGACGCAATTGTTAAATTGTTAAAGGAAGTATCGCCGGACGAGAAAATATTTAAAGTAATCCATCGTGCGGTGGGCCACACTACAGGTACCGCTCCTCCGGGTCCTCAAGGACGTACCAATGGATCGTTTGTCGGTGTCGTCGATGTGGAATTGGTAGACAGTGGCTTGCGGTCGATCGATAGTTTAACACTGATCAATCAATGGCGGGAAATGAGTCCGACTTATCCCGATGCCGAGTCTTTAATCTTTTCCGATACCGGTGGTCCCGGAGGTCCCGGGGCCAAACAAATTGAATTCAAATTGTTAGCTGATGCGAAGTACATGGATGATTTGGAAAAAGCCTCTGAGGAATGCCTAGCATTTTTGCGAGCAAAGCCAGGCGTATTTGATCTCGATACCGATACCTATATGGGTAAAGAAGAGTTTCGTTTTACGATCAAAGAAGACGCGAAGGCGATGGGGATTACGTCGTCACAGTTAGCAGACGCAGTACGTGGAGCTTACTATGGCGAAGAAGTGATGCGATTACAGCGAGGACGCCATGAAGTTAAATTGATGGTTCGCTATCCGTTGGCAGAGCGTCGTAGTTTATTGAACTTGTCGGATATTCGAGTGCGCGGTAATGACCGCGCAGAACGACCTATCACGGAAGTTGCGGAAATCGAAAAAGTACGCGAATACTCTGAACTAAATCGAGTCAATCAATTACGCTCCATCACCGTTTCCGGTGACATCGATTTCTCGCAGGGTGTAACAGCAAATAAGATATTTGATGGCGATGTGAACGATGGAAAACCATCGTTTAATGAGTTCTTTGAGAATACGATTAAGAAAAAATATCCAAGTGTGTTCTTGATGTATGAAGGCCAAGCTCAGCAACAAGCCGAGACAATCAATAGTATGATTACTGGCTTTATTGTTGCGATGATGGTGATTTTCTTGGTGTTAACATTGCAGTTTAAATCCTACATTCAACCGTTTATTATTATGGCGATCATGCCCTTTGCACTTATCGGCGTGATTTGGGGGCACTACTTTTTAATGATTCCGATTACTCTGTTTAGCCTTTGCGGCATCGTGGCCTTGATGGGCGTCGTGATTAATGACTCGATCGTACTGGTCGACTTTATTAATAAGCGGTATGAGCGGGGCGGGGATATTGTGGAAGTTTTGATGGAAGCAGGACGTGATCGATTCCGTCCAGTTGCGCTGACGTCGATCACGACAGTCGCGGGGTTGTTTCCAATTTTAACGGAGACGTCGCTACAGGCTACCTTACTGATTCCGATGGCAGCAAGTTTGTGTTTCGGGCTGGCCGTCGGCACAGTCATGATCTTGTATCTGGTACCCGTGTTTTATCGCATCTACATCTGGGTCGGTGATTTCTTCCAACAGCAAATGTTGGGCATGGAAACCGCCAGCGACCACCCACCGACGACTGCGAATTCGGACAGGTAAACTCGGACCACGCATTAACACAAATAGACATCCGGCAGAAATATCGCAATCGACAGCTCCTCGGACCCTCTAGCTACAGTGTTTTGATGATGCTGGCGCCGAAGGTGAATCCACCACCGAAGGCACAGAGTCCGATGGATTGGTCGGCTTTTATCGAGGGTAGCAGTTCGTGCAGGCAGAGAGGAATCGTGCTGCTTGAAGTGTTTCCGTGTTGCGCAATATTGCTGAAAACGTGTGGGTTGA
>DTSG01000195.1 GCA_012965455.1 Planctomycetaceae bacterium
AAATTGATCCGACGCCCCATAAATCAGCCCGCGTTTAAACGGACCGCCGGCCAGCAAGACCGTATAACAGTCGGGCCAATGGTCACGACCGCTAGGCTCTGCTCCCGCCCCGCTGGTAATCTGTCCAAGTTTAGGTGTGCGTCCAAATTCGCCCATAGCAACCACCAAGGTTTCATCCAGTAGTCCTCGCTGTTCCAAATCCTCCAGCAACGCTGAAAAGGCACGGTCAAAATAAGGCAGGATTGATTTTTTGAGCAGGGGAAAGTGATCACGATGAGTATCCCATGTCTGATCAATTCGGCGTCCAGTGCAGCAGGTCACCAACCGTACCCCTGCCTCGATCAAACGTCTGGAAAGCAACAGGCTCTGCCCCAGATGGGGAAGCCCGCCAAATTTTCTTGCTTCCACACTGCGATCGTCCCGATCGGGAAGCCCGTAGCGCTGCCGAATAAAGTCCGGTTCTGCGGACAGGTCAAAAGCGTTGTTAGTTTCGTTGGAGGTTAACAGACCTCGAGCCTTTTCTCGAAATTTGGTCATCCGTTCGGACGGCTCACCAAAGTCTTCCCCGTTGAGTTGCTCAAGCAATTGTCGTCGCTGGCCAAGCCGACCATGACCCACATTCTTGTGCAACCGCAGCCCTGGTATCGAATAATTTTTCACGCTGGGATCTCCCGCCAGCAGCGGATCAAATTCAGATCCCAGAAAGCCGGCCAGCTCACCTGGAATCTCACTGCCGTTGTTGAACATCAGTTCGGGAATATGCACAAACGAGGGTACATTTTTCACGGCCGGCCGTAACTGTGCCAGCACACTTCCCATGGGCGGAAAATCCGCGGGTGACGGACTGGTAATCAAGCGCCCACTCTTCAACGGCTGCCGACCAGTCAACGCATAATACGCGCCTGCGTTATGGTCATTGATTTTGTGATGCACACTGCGGACTTGAGTCAGCAGGTGCATTTGTTTACTCAAAAGAGGCAAATGCTCGCAAACTAGGACTCCGGGATTACTCGTCTGGATGGGCTTGAAAATACCGCGGACATTATCCGGCGCAGACGGCTTCATGTCCCACAGGTCAACGTGGCTGGGTCCACCTTCCAGTAGCATCACAATACAGTTTTTAGCGAATCCCGTTGAACTGCTGGGACTTGATTCCGCAGCTAAGAGCCCACTCAGTGACAATCTGTTCGAAATGCCGCTCCCCATCGCAGTCGCCAGCCCCAGCATCACCTGGCGGCGGTTTAAGGCAATCGAGTTGTCATTTTCTCTCGTGGACATGCCTTCAGTTTAGTCGATAGAACAGTTCTTTGTTCCCGTTATTCAACGCTGTACTCCTAAAAAACAATCACCCTTCGGCGCGCGTCATTGAGGGCAGCGAGCGCTATTTACAACGATTACAGCAACCCAGAAATCTGTGGTTTTGCACCCAACTGTAGCACCTGCGGCGGGATCCCTGAGACCAATCGCAGCTGACCAATATCAAACAGCGTATGCATAATGGTTGAAATTAGATGGCTTTGGTGATGCGGCGTACCGGTTGGCTCAGAGCCGGTTGGGTCTGACTGGCCTATGACCTGGCCACTGCGATGACCACCGCCGTACAGCAGCAGGGGTGCCAGTTTGGACCAGTGGTCGCGACCGCCTCGTTTATTTAACCGCGGCGTCCGCCCCATTTCACCACAACAAACCAGCAGAATATCATCCTGCATGCCACGCGCTTCAATATCTTCAATGAATGCGGCAACGGCATGATCAAAGGACCAACCAATCGCATTCATTCCATCGGTCATATTTAAATTATTACCGTCTGCGTGCATATCCCAGACACCTGCATAGCTGGCATGAACCGTAACAAACCCACATCCCGCCTGGCAAAGTCGCCGCGCCATACAGAGTAGCTTACCAATGCAACTCGCATTGGCATCGTAGTAGCCCGCCTTGCCCCGACTGACACTGTTCCATGAACCCTGAGTTGCATATTCGGACGTGTCATATTTACTGAGCACCGCAGGGTCTTCCTGAGACAAATCCAGCGCCCGGGCAACTCCCCCGCCGAGGAGGATATCATACGCCTGTTGTTGCAGGTCATCCAACGCTCCAACCTGACCGTTTGCATCTGTATCCCGGCGCAGTTTGTCGAGCTTACGGAGCAGGGCCTGTCGATCGCCAAAGAACCGTGAGCGTGGCAGCGACAACTGCATGTCTTTTTGTAACTGCCCATCCTTGCCGGGCATGAAGGGGGCATAACCGGAACCATAGGGGCCGGTTTCTGAGAGATTACCGCGTGCGGATCCGCGTGGCACCTCTTCGCTAACGGCCTGAGGAAACAAGATAGCGCTGGTGGGCGTTCCTGTTTGTGTATGCGTCGTGCCCACGACTCGTGAGTAATGAACCGGAATGCTAGCTTGCAATGAATGCGGCCCTAGGATGGGCTGAATATTATGGCCACCGTTGAGCGTTTGATAATTACGAACAATCGTGAATTGACCAGCCAAGCGAGCGAGCTTAGGAAAATACTCGCCACAGTGGACGCCCGGAATCGAGGTTGGAATCACATCGCAGACGGTGCGGATGCTATCCGGAGCATCCGGTTTTGGATCCCACGTTTCTAACTGACTCGGACCGCCCTGCTGAAACAGAAAAATGACCGATTTGTTACGGACGGCATTGGACAGGTCAGCAGCATGGGCTTTGACACCTAGTAACGAGGATAGCGACAAACCTCCCATACCGAGTCCGCCGATCGTCAGTAGTTGACGTCGGTTCAGGCTGGTTTGGGAGTCGTTGATTACAAGCACTGCTATAACCTCCGGTTTCATTATACGTTATCGCAGTAGAATCAACCAATATGTATGTCCGCGCGGGGAGCGGTCCTAGAGAAATGATCGGATTCAAACGAGCACCTATCATTTGCCTTATCTAAATTGACTCGCTGCGTCCTACCCCCTATAGTTGAGGGAGTAGATGGGTAGGGTTGGGTTGGGTCAATAAAACCATCTACCCTGTATTCAGACCTCAGTTGGAGTAATCGTCGTGCAATTCTTTCCGAAATCTTCTCGCCTGTTCCCATTGATCCTCATTATCAGTGGCATTCTGATTACCCAATCAGTCCACGCCCAACTTGCGCCACCCTCGGGATCGACCTATGGCGGCAGTGTACCCAGCAGTCGAAAAGTCGTAACCGGCATCGCCTGGTATGGTGTCCTAGCGGACGGTTTAGCAGAAGCAAAACGGACGGGCAAGCCGATCCTCCTAATCACCGCCGCGGCTCAATGCAACGGCGTTCCTGGCATGTGGTGACCGGGCAAGCAGAATATGGACAGGAGTTTCCTGTCAGGCGACCAGCTTATCAAGGCGACACGTGACTTCGTTTGCATCCGCACCGCGACCTATGAAGACAAACAAGAGGCCACCTTTCTTCAATGGGCATTCGTGGGAAACACGGGTGGCGACTTACGAAATTTTGGCTACTGCATCCTCTCGCCAGATGGAAAAACCAAATTGAGACGCAGCACACGCGGACCCAATTTTCTTTATACTAATTCCAACGCCATGGCGGCGGACCTGCGTCAGATTTCTGCCCAGTACTCGGGCCGGACAACAACGACCACACCCACTGGATCCGTCCCTCAAATGAAGAGCGTGCGTCTGGGAATCAACGTGGCCAGCTGCGACGGACTTCCCAGCGTGGTAGTTCTTGGCAAAGATCAAACCGAAGTGGATTCTCTGAATCAAAAACTTAGCGGCGTTATTTGGGATGAACAACTTGTCGGCAAGTTCATTTACGCTTCCACAATCAACCCCGCTGACCTAAAAACTGAAC
>DTSG01000196.1 GCA_012965455.1 Planctomycetaceae bacterium
TGACCAGACAAAGAAGAGAATTGAAAACTGCGCTATGGGGAAAGCTGCGGATCTGATTACCCTGCAAATCACGGAGGAGGGGATTGCCGAGAGCCTGAAGGTCATGGCGGAGACGATGAAAAGAGACAGCGAAGGTACGGGTGAATGACCTGCGATTCATTTGGTGAAGGGTAACTTGCGCTCGACCTCAAATCCATGAAGTTTTTACGAGTGCGGATCGAGGAGGCTTCAATGCACGCTCTCTGCAATTAGTTAGACGCATGAAGACCTACAGGGATATAGTCGGTGACGGCGGGTCGAATATTGTTGAGCAGGTCACCGCGCAGAAAAACCGCCTGAAGGCTAGGATGGATTCCGTACGGCATATTGTTGCTGTGATGAGCGGCAAAGGTGGAGTTGGAAAGAGCTCAGTCGTGGTGAATCTTGCCTCTGCATTGGCGCTTCAGGATTACTCCGTAGGGATTCTGGATGCTGACATCAACGGGGCCTCTATGGCAAAGATGACCGGAGTTCGCGGACAGGCGTTGGAGACCGGTGAGACTGGAGTAATGCCCGCGATGGCCGCCCGCAATCTCAAGGTCATGTCGATCGATCTGTTCTTGCCTGACGACAGCACTCCAGTTATTTGGGACGCGCCCACGCAGAAGGACGCTTACACCTGGCGCGGCATGATGGAGACAAAGGCAATTCGGGAATTCCTATCCGACACGGAATGGGGCGAATTGGATTTCCTGTTTATTGACTTGCCGCCAGGAACCGACAAACTGCCAAATATGTTGGATCTTCTTCCCCAAATGACGGGTACCATCATTGTGACTATTCCATCTGAGCTGTCGCAATTTGTTGTGGGTAAATCGATTAGAATGGCGATGGAGTTGCTGCGGACACCGGTGATTGGATTGGTGGAAAATATGTCGGCGTATATGTGCAGTCAATGTGGCCATGAGGAGAAGCTTTTTCCGGGAAGTATGGTCGAGGAGTTAGCGAAACGGCATCATGTGCCGTATCTCGGCCGGATTCCATTCGACCCGAGAGTGGCTGTCTGTGCTGATGAAGGTTCGTTCTTTTTGGAAAAGCACGGCGACTTGCCGGCTACAATTGCGATTGAGCAAATTGCTCATAGGGTAGGTGAGTTTTTGAAACAGCAGAGATCGGGAGACACGGATTTGCGCAGATTGTAGCGGATATGGAGATGGGAAGTGGTCGTGACCTCCTAAATCTGTCGGGCCCGCGTCATTTGTGCTCTCTATACAATATGGAGCTATTTGATGAAATTCCTTTGCGTTGAATGTGACGAACCCATGAAGCTGACGGACACTAAAGGCCCGGACGACGGCTCTATGACCGTTGTCTTCAGTTGCCCCGAATGCGATCGCAAGATCGCCATGCTGACCAACCAGATGGAGACGCAAATGGTGCGATCTCTTGATGTGAAGATTGGTGGAGGCTCAGCTCAGGAAGAACCGATGGCGGCCATCAGAAATTCTCTGGCCCAAAAACGCGACGATATCTTTTCATCATCGATGCATTCTCATGAGGAAACAGACCAGAGCGAGTCGACTTCCAAGTGTCCATTTACCGGGGCAGTCGCCGATGCTTTCGAAGCGTCCAGCGAAATTGTCTGGACCCGGCAGGCTGAGGAGCGTCTGGGTAGAATCCCACCGTTTGCCAGGTCCATGGCCAGGCAGGGTGTTGAACGGCACGCCCGGGAAAGGGGATATAAGGAGATAGACGATGCGGTGATGGAAGAAGTGAGAGATCAGTTTGGGATGTGAAGGAGTTGGGGGCGTTAGGAACTATGGGTCGCTATCAATTAAGTCGGTGGGATCTCCAGCAGAGGCTATGAATGGATTGGGTTTGGGAAATCTATCAAGAGTACGTAATCAGGGAACTGGGACGGTTGGGTAATCACAATCCTCCTCAGGATGACCTGCAACGTGCGTTTTACCAAACCTTGCGCGAATCATCGGTAACGGTCCTGGTCCAGGAACCGTGGCAAAATTCCGTGCGATTCAAAGGACTTGCGCGCTTCATTGGCACAGACATGACCGCGCTAGTCAACGATCCCATGAATTACCTGTTTGAGAAGTTTGGCGGGGGGAAATTCAAACTCAATTTTCATCACCACGAATTGAATTTCGTCGGCACGCGAAATTTCAAGCCGGAAGGTGAAGCCAGATGGAAAGATGTGCCGAGAATCGACTTTTGATCTGTGTGCAGTGATCGTCTTGTCGGATGAGTTGACAAGAGAGCTCTTGAGGAACTAGAAACAATGTCAACCGCCGAAGAGAGAATTCGGGAGCAGGCAATAGTTTTCCTTCTGTTTCTAACTTCGAAGGAGAGTTTGAAAGCGTGTCACAAGTTCATCACTCCGGAAAAGCTGGCCCTGAAACTGGCGCGCATGTGGTTCGACGAAATCTATGTGCCGGGTGTACGGTATCTTGATGGCGGTCTAAGAGGGGAGTATTTTGAGGAAGAGGTCGAGAGATTTCAGCATAGTTTCACCGGGGACGAACTCGAAGCGTTAGGGCGTTTTCATCGCTTTTTCGAACTGAGACTGGCAATGATTCCGGCTTCGTCCAGAGAGAGTGAAGAATGGCCGCAAAACGACTCGTGGAGCAATGTCGTAAAAGATGCCAGGAATCTTTTAAACCTATTCTCGTTGGATGGAGATTCCCTGCGGAGTGAGGTTTTCCAGATTTTCATGCAAACTTTGCGCACGTCACTGGACAGACCGGATTTGCGCGAGGTATTTGCTCGGAAGAATTTGACAGCGTCCGTATACCCTTCATCGTAGCCTTCTTTTACTGATACCTCAACGCCAACCCCATATATATCACCATCGCGGCCAGAACTAGATTTAGGATTGAGAGAAACATGGCCCGTTTCCGCGGTCTGTCGACAGAGTCGGGCCGAGGGGACATTGCGTCGGCGGGTGTTGCCAGCGCAGAGAAAACCTCTGGTAATACGCGATAGCTTTGAAAGGATTGGACGGCAATGATCGTGATTAGAAGAAGCAGTTTTATTCCTACTAACCGCGCATAGGCTGTGCTGAAGTTGAAATTATTCACAAGCCCTGCATTGATCAGATTGAAGATGCCCGTAAGGAATATGATACCAGCAGCCTCCCAACTGATGTTCTGAAAGCGCCGCACAGTCCTTGCGATTGTCGCGGAGAGCTCTATCGGGAAGGAGGTGGGGCGTTGCAATAGAGGCAGCAGAACCGAGGCCGTGAAAAACATGCCGCCTATCCAGATTACCGCTGCGCCTAGATGAAGCCAGAGGATGAGGGTTTTGAAGGTAAACACTGTTTGTTCAGGTTCCCGATTGTGATGATGTTTTGGTGGAATTCGCCATGGCGGCAGCTATTGTAAGCATGATCCTACTACGGAGTTTAGCGAGACGGTTATGGGCGTATTAAAGGCATGATGGCTCGCATGGTCAAGGGATTCAGACTGGCTTAGGGGGGGTCTTGGTGAGTGATGACCGCAAGTGCCCTGGAGCAGGGCCTTGCGGGTCCTTCGGCTCACCTGCAGCTCTGACCCATCGCTGCGCCAAAATGGGTTCCCAATCGGCGTGGTCGGACACCCCATGACAGTCCGACGCTCTCCAGGTAGGTCCGCAGGTAGGTGGGACCGTCGAGGCTGTTAGGATAGCGTTTCCGTCCTTACTTGGCGGTATCAGTTGATTCGTTGTGACCACTTGCTATTTGTACCCACTTGCAATAGCCTTGTGTCGGGAATTGATTCGTTGACGGCCCCCTGGCAGGCTGGTACGGCCCTTCGATTTTTTCTGGGTCTCTGTCAACAGTCG
>DTSG01000197.1:0-421 GCA_012965455.1 Planctomycetaceae bacterium
GCCGGAATCAGCGAATAGCTTTCTTCGCCAATCGTCAGCGTTGCACTCTTCAGCGGTTTGTCAGATTCCACATACGGAATGACATCGGAACCCTGCAGGACACGCCGATTACGACTGCCGGCACCTTGATTATTAAAGGCGTCAGCCGCATACGGCGGTGTGATTACGTTCATGTGCACAACGGGATGTGGCACCTGCAAAACCGAAATAAACTGCGGGACGGATTGATCATCCCCTAGATAAGCGACCGCCGAGAAATCCTCGATCGCGCGTTCCAACGTAACAGTAAACTCGCCCGGACTCTCCCCGGGCAACAAATCCAGAACAGAAACACTACCGGACTCGTTAGTAATTTCCAGAGTTCCTTTTGCGGGAACCACTTTTTTGACATCCACTCTGACCACAAACGTCACAGGTCGCC
>DTSG01000197.1:431-3810 GCA_012965455.1 Planctomycetaceae bacterium
AGACGTAGGTGGTTTCGTCCCGACCAGCACCGAAGTTGTTCACCACCACCACCTTGCCGCCCACATCAGCGACGCCAACCTTATCCTGCTGATTGTGCGTCTGGATGAACAACCGAATCTCCTTCAATACGCACGTCTAGAATATCGGTCGTCGTAGGATACCGAGCATCCTGCAGCAGTAACCGATTGAGAAATGTTTGAAAGTGTGCCGGGCTGGTGATGGCAGGTGTTAAGACCACAGCCAGCGAGATCAGCGCAACCGCAAAACTCCGCCACAATTCGGGGCGCGAAAATCCGGCCAGATAATCCAGTTTCTCTGACATCAAAGAGCTGGTCTCGACTACCAGACCACGCAACTTTTCAGATCCATACTGATTACGTTGGGTATCGGTGAACTGCAGAGATGCGACTAGATCAGATGGTATGTCGTGATGGCGTTGAATTTTTGTCGCAACGAGAATCAGATCCTCGCGATTGACCACAGCGGGTACAACCATTTTCCAACCCTGCCAGCCAAGAATGGCAGCCGCGGCAACAAGGAGCACGAACCGCTCTACATTACCCATTTCTGTAAGGACATCTACCGCAAAAAGGATCAAAAAGCTCCACGCGAGAAAACTAAACCACCAAGCGCAAGCGCGACCAATCCGAGCTACGCTGCGATAGCGCTGTGCTTTTTTCAGCCCACGTCGAAGGAATGTTAGTTGTTGCATATTTTTACCGCAGGTTCGATAGTTTTCTTACAAGCCATTCTGTGTGCATCATTCCTAAGACCAAAATCAGCATGAGCCACGTATTCCACAAGGGAAGCTGGCGATGACTGTATTGTTCAAAGGGTCTTGCCTCAAGTCCGTCGAGCAACTCAGGTAGTTCAAACAACTCACAAGCCTGCCCTCCGGTAATATCGGCAAGTTGTTGCTGCAGCGGGGTATTGCGCACCACATCCAGTCGTTCTCGGGACACGGTCGTCACATCAAAACCGATTTCGAATTCAGCGTCCGTTTCCGGATCGAGAATCATCAGCCGATAACTGCCGGCTTCCAGTGCCGCAATCGATGTTTCGAAAACGACATTATCACGTGCAATGGGAATGCTAATTTCGTCCACTTGTTGTGAACTGCCGCTTACCTGCCGTAGCAGTCGCCCTTTGAGGCTATCCACAGAGAGTTCCTTAAAGTCTTTACTGTACGCTTCAACCGTCACGGTAACCCGTTCCCCCGTTTGATAGGTTGTTAAATCGGTGGACGGAGAAAATCGCTTCTGCTGACCTAAGGCACGACCAAGTCCCAGACGGTAAATCAGCTGGCCCCAAAACTGACGATAAAAACGTTCACCATATTTTTTTCGCAGCCTCCACGTTTCATTAAAGCCAATGTAAACGACCTCGCCCTTACCATATCTGCGAGTGGCGATTAACGGCTGCAACTGTTCGCGATTCACTGTCTTATCCGTGGGATGCGTAGCCAACACCGTTGCTAGCGGATGTGGTCGCAGGACGGGCTGGTACCATGGAAGTTCGCCCATGTTTGACCAAGCAAGCACATTTTCCTCGGGGGAATCCCCGAGATTCACAAAGGGATTTCCCGCCGCTGCGGGTGTCAAGACAAGTTGAAATTGAGACGGTTTTGGTTGTAGCGACCGGTCAACGACCACCGGTAACATATCGGCAAGTCGCGTCCCCTGCAGGGAGCTGATTCCAAAACGGGGTCCAGCAATAATAACCAACCCCCCACCGAAGCGCTCCACGTATTCTGCCAGTTGATCCTGAAACGCCCGCGTCAGCATTTCACCGGGCACATCGCTGATGAGAACAACATCGTTTGCGAAGAATTCATCGCGGGGGCGCACCAACTGATCGACAAACAGATCGTTGGACTGCCGAACTTTAAAGTCCGCCGATCGTAGGAACGTTCGAAATCCCTCTTCTCCAATCAACGGATCCCGCTGGAATACCTCCTTCACAAAACGCCACTCCCAGGTCGGTTCGTATTCCACAAAGTACAGATTCAGAGACTCATCCCGAATAATAACCTCTCGGGCTGAGCGGTTATTACGTTCACTCGCCTCACCCGGCAACATGGTGACCACAGCGACCAATTCAAACCGACCAGACTCCTGGGGCAGGTAGGGCAGGTCAATGGTGGACTGAGCTTCCGTCAATACGAACGCTACGGGCGCACCAACAGCAACTTCACTGGAAACTTCCAATTGATCAACGCCCGTTCCTAACAGACGTTGATACAACTGAACCTCAACTGTGTCCCCGACAACGCCCTGCTGGCGGATGATGGCCGTAACGGTAGTCCGTTCATCCTGTTTTAACACCAGCGGTGTCTGTAATTGTATGGCGACATCAATGACTTCACGGGGTCCAATGCCAGTCGTATACAGCGGAACTCCAAGCTGTTCTGCGGCGGAAATCGCCGGACTGCCGGCGTTTTGAGAGAAATCGCTGGCGATGACAACACCGGCCAAATGACGCGTTCCGTGCCGCCGGTGAAGTTCATCAAGCGAACTGCCGATCGCCGTCGTTTGCAAATCCGCTGTCAGTGGCTCCAGCAGCGTAACGCCATCCTCCTGCTCAGAGGAAACCTCACGAATCGTATGGCCCTGCTGCGTAGAATAAAACCGCACATCAAACCGTTCATGTATTGCAGACACCGAATCCACAAGTTCTCCCTGAGCAAACGCCAACTGGAGAAGTTCCAGACGAGTAGCCTCGGCCACCTTGGGTTGACCGCCCAGCATCTGGGAAATCTGGTCAATCTCATCGGATGTATGTTCGTCATCCAGATTCATGCTGTCGGAAGTGTCCAACAGGAACAAAAGCAATGGTCGTGGATGCTCCGTCAGAGCAATGGAAATTACGGGTTCAGCTAGAATAAAACCGATGAGTGCCAGGATCAACCCACGTGAACAGGCGAGAAATATCTTTCGCCGCGGTCGCTTATCAAGCGACCGATCCTGCTGAAATCGGCCGTAAAACACACAGCCAACTGCTGCCAGTGCCAGGCAAATCAAAATGACCAGCACTGGGCGGCCTTCGGCCCAGAATGAGACAAATTGCAGACTTACATCATGCAGGGTATCCCCTTCTTCAATCCCCAAAAGGCGGGAAATCGTATTCATAACGAACCCTCCGATGTTTTAGGGTGGGGTTGCCGTCCGGAAACGGAAATGACCGACTGCTCATCGTCGTCGACCTGCCGTTTTTTGCCAAGCAAAATCATTTCCACTAACAATACAATTAACAGCAAATACATCAGCCATTTCCATGTACCACTGCCCAGATAGGTCGTACCCTGTAGCGTAATTGACTGCCCAGGCTGCACCCAGCGGATTTTGTCACTGGTTAATGCACCTTGGAGTTCCTCCACAA
>DTSG01000198.1 GCA_012965455.1 Planctomycetaceae bacterium
ATTTCTGTTTTTATTTCTTTAGCAGCATCTACAAAACTCGTTTCGAAAATTTGGTATACTGATGTCGATTCAATATTTAATGAACCTCTGGAAGTAATTCTCAATGCGTTCTGTTCTGCTGGTTTTCGTTTGTCTTATATCTAGCTCGATGCTCGGTGCAACAGAGTATACAGCCCCAGAGTGTGACATTCTGATTCAGAACGGGCGTGTTATCGATGGTTCCGGCAACCCTTGGTTCTTTGCAGACATCGCGATCAAAGACGGCAGGATCACAGCTATAGGTAAGTCATTGCCACATTTCGCTACTCTGGCGATTGATGCTAAAGGCTTAGTCGTATCTCCCGGTTTTATTGATATACATTCACACTCAGACACCAACATCCTCAGGGACGGTCTCGCTCAAAGTAAAATTCGACAGGGCGTCACCACGGAAATACTCGGTGAGGGGGGATCCGCTGCACCGTCCACAGGGGTCCGGGCTCCACGTAGCCTGAAAATTGATGGGCAGATCCGCCGCTGGAGCACGTTCACAGAGTATTTTGACCTAATCGATGAGCAAACAATTTCCGTCAATATTGCAAGTTACGTCGGTCTTAGCACTGTTTGGGAATGCGTCATGGGAAATTCCTTTGCGCGGCCTAACGAATCACAATTCGCCGAAATGGAACAACTAATCACAACGGCGATGCAACAAGGGGCGTTGGGGCTTTCCTCACAAGTTATGATGCCGCCCGGGTCCCTCGCGACAACGGACGACTTGGTGCGGCTGGCCACAGTGGTAGCCCCGTTTGGGGGATTATATTCGACGCATATACGCAATGAAGGCCTGGGGGTATTTGCCTCGGTAAGGGAAGCTATTTCCGTAGGGGAACGAGCGGGGATTCCCGTCGATATCATCCACATCAAGATCGCTGACGAATCGAATTGGGGGCGGATGAATGAAGTAGTGCAGTTAATCGAAGATGCGCGACTTCGGGGCGTTGACGTCCAGGCAAACGTCTATCCCTACACTCGCGGCAACAATAACTTAATCAGCATCATTCCGCCGTGGGCGCATGAAGGGGGGACTAAACGGTTGCTTGAGCGACTCGCAACCCCAGCGGATCGCAAACAGATACATCACGATATCATTAATGGCGTTGATGATTGGTACAACCATTATACCGCGGTCGGGGGCGACTGGAGTCGCATGTTAATCAGTGGTAACCACCAATTCCGCGGTTTAACAATGGACCGCGTGTTTATGCTCCGAGGAAATCCGGAAGACAAAGTCGATGACCTACTTTCCATACTTCAAGAAAATGGGGGTGGGATATCCACCGTATTTGCCCACCATACAGAGAAAGATATGAACTACGTTCTTCAAAAACCATGGTGCAGCGTTGGTTCAGACGGCTCTGCCTACGCAATTGAAGGTCCGTTGCGAGTAGGGAATCCTCACCCGAGGAACTTTGGTACGTTTCCACGCGTTCTGGGGAAATATGTGCGGCAACAAAAGCTGCTTTCACTGGAGGACGCTGTACGAAAAATGACGTCACTGAATGCAAACAAGGTCGGATTACGAGACCGAGGGCTGATCAAAATTGGGTTCGCCGCGGACATTGTCATGTTTGACGCAGAAACAGTCATCGATCAGTCAACCTATACCGATCCATTCGCTTATCCTACGGGGATACACTACGTAGTCGTAAACGGTCAATTGACTGTTAAGGACGGCGAACACACCGGCGCACGGGCAGGCAGATCATTACGAAAAGTTGCACCACTAAAAGCTCCCTAAACCTCTCTGCAACAGCAGATAGAGATCATTGAGCAACTTCTCCTGTCGGACCCGCCGCTTTGCCCGGCACACGCAGATCGTGAACCCCCGTCAACAATCCCGTTTTAGGATCACGATAGATCATTTGGGTCGTACCCGAGGAACCGCCAATGACAACAGTATGTCCCATCTTACGGAGCGATTCAGCAACGGCTCTATCGGTGCCTGGTTCCAAATAGAGTTTGTCCGGCGACCACTGATGGTGAAACCGCTTCATCGCGATTGCTTCCCCGGGACTCATTCCCAAATCCAAAACACGAATTGCACCCAACAGTGCATTAGTGATGATCCGCGGACCACCGGCGGCGCCGATCGTCATAACCGGTTCACTCCCTTGCAGAATAATAGTCGGACTCATACTCGATAGCGGTCGTTTAAACGCTACCACTTCGTTAGCCTCCGAGCCGAGCAACCCGAATGCGTTGGGAACGCCTGGTGCAATCGAAAAATCGTCCATCTCATTGTTCAGAACCACGCCCGTTCCGGGAACAATCACTTTTGAACCAAATGATGTGTTAACTGTGGCGGTGATCGCTACCCAATAACCTTCCGCGTCGACTGCTGTGATGTGAGTTGTGTGCCTGTCGAATATCTTTGTTTCCACTAGGGGTGGCGTCCCGTGCGACAAAACAGTCTTAGCCGATCGCAAATCAATTTGCGTACTCAAGACCTTTGCATATTCCTTTGACACCAAACCAAGCGGGACTTTGGCGTAGGCCGGATCACCTAACCAATACGCGCGATCGGCAAATGCAAGCTTCATGGATTCGGTAACCACATGCTTAAAGTCGATGGGGCTTTGTTTGTATAAGGAGGCAAGGTCATGGTGTTCGAGAATATTCAACATTTGCGCAACGTGCACGCCACCGGAACTCGGCGGCGGAAATCCAACGACTGTGTAGCCCCGATACGTCGAAGTTACTGGTACCCGCGAGACGGCCCGGTACCGCCGGAAATCACGCATGGCCAGAATGCCTCCGTTTTGTTCCATCCACTGACTAATCAACATCCCCGTCGGGCCGCGGTAAAAATACTTCGCGCCTAACGACTGAATACCAGTGAGTGTTTTCGCTAGATCCAACTGAATGAGTTTCGTGCCTGCCTTCCGCGGTTCGCCGCTACTATCGAAGAGTAATTCAAGCGAACCTGGAAACTGGCTCAGCGTCCTGCGATTGGAACGGATTCTTTCAGCGTATTTTACAGGTATCGCGAAACCGTGGGCCGCGTAGCTAATGGCCTCGTCCAGTAATTCACTCCACGGCTTTCGACCTGCGGCCCGCCATGCCATTTCATAAGCAGCCACTGCGCCTGGTACCCCTGAGGCCAGCGGGCCAACTTGAGATGCACCCGGTACCGGTTTGCCATTTTTTAAGAACATATCGGGTTTTGCTGCCCGAGGTGCAGCCTCGCGACCGTCAATCGCAAACAACTTACCCTCTGGGGTGCGAATCAGGATGAAACAACCGCCGCCAATTCCCGAGTTGTACCCGTCTACTACTGCTAGTGTAAAGGCTGCGGTGATCGCTGCGTCAACTGCATTGCCACCCTGTTGCAACACACGTACCGCAGCGTCCGTAGCCTCGGGACGCACTGTCGCGACCATTGCTGTATGATTCGTCGCAACATTCTGCTGACCAACCACACTCTGCGTCTTGGCACAACACGCAGCTATTATAAGCGTAAGTACCTGAGTAAACTTTTTCACAAGCATTTCCTCTAAATTCGTATTTCAATTATTATTGAAATCCCCACTAGTCTAATACTGTATCTCATCAACTTATATAGTGCCAATTCGATATATGGTATTTATGGTTTTGGACGAATCAGTCGCCCAATCTTAGGTAAACTACCCCTAACCCGCACAAATTCCATATAAATCAGCAATTATTTTAGGATAGAATTCGCCATTACATCGTCAAAACGTGCGCGATACTGCGTAGTTTGCGTAAAATCTACGGATAAATTCCCCATAATCAACACCGCATATTCT
>DTSG01000199.1 GCA_012965455.1 Planctomycetaceae bacterium
CGCCGCCCATACCGCCGCCGCCCATGCCGCCGCCCATGCCGCCGCCCATGCCGCCGCCCATTTGACCGTGAAGTGCAGGGGTGAATGTCATCAATCCAGCAACAACAATCAACGACATCATTTTTCGAATTCGATTTGTCGATAACATGCTTTTGTTCCTTGCCTCTGTATCCAAGCTCAAGTTAGATAATCAAAAAGTTTTCTCTGCGTTAAACGTCCATCAATAAATAGTTCCCGACCGTGGATCGCTAGAGTATTTTCACTCAAAAATGTCGCGATAGCTGCCACTTATTACATCGAAATTACTACTACTTGATATTAGTTCCACAGCCCCTAGAAGGCAAGAAAATAAAGATAAATAGCTGGCAACAACCGTGCAATTGTACTAATAGGCAATGTTGACACTATAACCGCTATAACCGTTACAGTTTGTAATCATGTAATTGCAATTCAACCCATATTTCATGCGCGCTTATTCGAGCGTATAGGCGACAAATCACTGCTGCTAATTACCGCTCCAGTAGCGTTAATGGATTACGGCGCTCAATTAACGGCATGGCAACCTGACCTCGCTGGCGATGCGATTCAAACGTTGCTGCAATCATTTCAATCGTGTGCCGAGCTTCATAGACATTACATTCTGGTAAACGATCTTGCTCAATCGCTTGCAAGAGATCTTGGCAAGCAACCACATTTCCTGCGTGTAATGAAAAATCCTTCAACGGCTCCGATTTACCCACACCAGCAGAACTAATCGGTGTCCATGTTTTCCCTGAACGTCCAGGACACCATGTCGGATCATCTAGATAATAAGCTTGTGGCAAGAAGCCGGTCTGAATCTCTACCACCCCACGACTACCATAAATCTGTAACGCAAACCTAGCGCCATTCCCTGCTTCGCGAGCCGAAGCAAAATATCCCGCAATATTGTCTTGCATACCATACATCGCCGTGATGGAATCGGCAGCCAACGGGCCAATGCCCTCTTTACCCGGTCCCACGTGTTCTTTGGTAATACGCTTGCCTTGCTGGGTCGCTTGGGCCATACACCATTGACTGTCACCACCGAAATATTGCATTAGATTAAAAACATGCGATCCGAGCACCCATAAATCTTCACCACCACCACGCCGATCTTCCTTGCCACGACCGCGCAATTCTAACACAGTACCGATGCCGCCATCCTCGATTAGATTTCTAATCACTGCAAGTTTTGGACTGTATCGAGTCTGATGGGCAATCGCCAATTTTATGTCATTTGACTCGCAGGCTTTCACCATTTCATCAGCTTCTTGCAATTCTCGACAAAATGGTTTCTCCATGTAGATATGAAGTTTCCGTTGCGCACACGCTAGCACCATTTCGTGATGACGGTCCACCCACCGTGGACAAATACTTACAATATCCAATTGCTCATTGGCTAACATTTGACGGTAATCGGAATACCCCTGCGATGCATTTAGCCGCTTCTTAGCTTGTTGTAATCCAGCCGGATCTGGATCCGCAACGGCGACCACTGTGCACCCTGCTATATGTCCCCATACCGTATCAACTCCATGACCATAATTACCTTGGCCAGTGTGCCCGATGACTCCAATTCGATATTCAGCCATAACGATACCCAACGTCCCTTTTATGTTTGATTCGGTGCACGGTTAGTGAAACATTCTATATAGGTTATGATACACATAAACAAACAAGTGCAGTCAACTCGTTAAACAAATCATGTCTTCAGATTCCAGCACAGCAACGGGCAATGCCACTTCCGCTCCCCTTCCACAGGGATCATCCATCGCAATCGTCGGTGCTGGGATTACCGGATTGTCCGCTGCTTATTATCTGCAACAACAACGACCAGATCTAAATATCACCCTGCTGGAATCAAGCGACAAGCCGGGTGGAATCCTACAGACTGTCGAGCGAAATGGCTTTTTGGTCGAGCTTGGACCAGATATGTTTACGACTCGAGACAGCGAAGCGTTTGAATTGTGCGGCGAACTCGGAATTGAAGATCAATTAATCAGTACCAACAGGGATCACCGTGGTGCTTACATCATCTGCCGTGGCAAGCTATGCAAAATGCCATTGGGTTGGACAATGATGACACCTACACGCATGGGCGCGATTTTAAAAACGCCTTTGCTAAGTTGGAAAGGGAAGCTGCGTGTGTTCGCGGAGTTATTCATTCCTCGGAAAAAAAGCGGCGGCGATGAAAGTCTGGCCAGCTTTACAAGACGGCGATTAGGACAAGAAGCTCTCGAACGTATCATTCAACCGTTGATTTCAGGGATCTATACCGCTGACCCCGAAAAACTCAGTATGCAAGCGACACTTGCAGATTTCCTTGCCATGGAACGAACTGGAAAAGGGCTCATTCGAGAAGGAATCAAACAACAACGCAGTCAGTCGTCACAGGAATCCTCAAGCGGGGCACGATATGGAGCATTCGTCGCTCCTAAATACGGCATGCAGTCGATCATTGCGGCTCTGACCAACCAACTCAAAACCGACACGCTCAAACTTGGACAACGAGTCAAGCAGTTGGAATTCAAGAACGATGCGTGGCAACTAACAATCGAACAAGATACTCTGGGCACGACAACCCGTCAATTTGATCGTTTATTATTGACGACTAGCTCTCAAATCACGGGCAGACTTTTACAAGACGCCTACCCTGAACTAAGCAAACTGATCGCCGATATCCCGCTCGCAGGCGCCGCCATTGTAACCATGGGCTATCGTTTTTGCGACATTGATCATCCACTTGATGCCTTTGGTGTAGTCGTTCCCCAAACGGAAAATCGTCCGTTAATCGCAATTAGCATGGCGAGCCAAAAATTTGCGGGCCGCGCTCCCCAAGATTCGGTCCTGTTCCGTATATTTGCTGGCGGTGCATTGCAGCCTGAAGTGCTGCAATGGGGCGAAGACCAATTAATCGAGTCTGCCAAACAACAACTTCGTGAATTATTAGGAGTCAACGGTAAGCCAATCTTCACCCAAGTCGCACGCTGGGAAAACAAAATGCCACAATACCACGTGGGGCATGTCGAACTCGTTGACAAGATCGAACTAGAACTTAGTAAAACCCCCAACCTTGAAATCGCTGGCAATGCCTATCGCGGTGTGGGCATACCCCTATGTATCCGTAACGCCAAATCTGCTGTCAAAAGGCTGATTGGATAATACCAAATAATTGGTATTGATTAACTTTAATTTTCATGCACTCTCACTCAACGACGACACCGGTGGGTTTCTCTAATCCATTGATTTTGGCCGCGAGAATAAAATCATTGACACTAAGCCCACCAATGGTATGGGTCCAAAGTTCAAGAGACAAGTTGCGATAACCTTCAAGATGCAGGTCCGGATGATGGTTTTCGATTTCGGCCAACCTCGCGACCCTATCGAAAAATGCTAATCCTGCGAGAAAATTCTTTGCGGTATAGTCGCGGCGAATTCTTTGGCCATCGCATACCAAATACCAATCCTCCACATGCGCCAATTGAGCGAGTGCTTGCTCCGCTGAATACAGTGCGGTCTGTCCCTCGCATGGCCTGCAGCAACCTTGAAGCAACTCTTCCGTGGACTGGATTTCCATCTGCCTTTTCCCTAAATCGTCTGTAACTTGGGCTTGGGATTTTTCTTCCGTTCTTCCGCCTTGTTCTCTCGCCAGGGCTTCTTCTTTTTGTAAGACTCTAACTCTTGCTCCAAGGTTTCTTTAATATCCTCGGTCGCCAACTCAACCGATTTTTGAGACCACTTGCGAGCATTGCTCCAGTCACGACTTTCTGCGTAAGCCGCTGCG
>DTSG01000200.1 GCA_012965455.1 Planctomycetaceae bacterium
AGGCGGCGTGGCTCGAAAAGAAATCTAAGAACCCTCCTTTTCTTGGCATAGGGGTCTCTTCACGTCTCCGCTTTCAAGGCGGTGACACGAAGATCTTGACCGCAAACGAACTTCCAACCCCAAAGGATGCGGAAGAGCTCGCATTGCTCTTAAATATCAGCACCAGTGAACTGTTCTGGCTTTCCTACGAGAGAGCAGCTACCTCGCTTGATCATTACACCCGCTTCGAAATACCGAAAAGGTCAGGTGGAAAGCGACTTATTTCCTCACCAAAGCCAAAGCTAAGGACAGCCCAGCGCTGGATAGCGGAGAATATTCTTGACAAACTTTCTCCTGCTGCGCAAGCCACAGCCTTCCGATCCGGCGCCTCAATCATAAAGAATGCTGAACCGCACCTGAACGCCGCAATCGTCGTGCGTATTGATTTCCGAGATTTCTTTCCTTCTATCACCTATCCTAGGGTTCGTGGGTATTTTGAGTCACTTGGATTCAATCCTGGTGTTGCCACACTTCTTGCGCTGATTTCGACAGATGCACCTCGAGTGAAAGTCTCGTTTGATGGTAAGACTCAGTACGTCGCTATGGGGGGGAGAAGCCTGCCCCAAGGCGCATGCACGTCACCCGCACTAGCCAACCTCATTACCCGCAAACTAGACGCCCGTATTGCTGGGCTCTGTCAAGCATCAACGGATCAATGGACCTATACCCGCTACGCGGATGACCTCACGTTCTCTACGCAGGCACGCGATGCGAATGTAGGCCGTTTGCTGGGCAGCGTTCAGAACATCGTTTCGGATGAGGGGTTTAGAATCAATCGGGAGAAGACCGCTGTCATGCGAGCGCCCGGTCGACGAATTGTGACAGGCCTTATTGTCGAAGATGAAATTAGACTTTCGAGAAGGGATCTCCGACGGTTGCGGGCATTTCTACATCGGTGCGACAAAGACGGGCTTGCACGGGTATCCGAGGAGATTGGTAAAGATGCGCTCGCTGTAGCGCATGGGCGACTAGCCTACGTACAGATGGTTATGCCGGAGCATGCAGGGCGGATTCGAGGGAAGTATTCGTGGCTGTAATCCTTCAACACAGAGACAGAACACCGGCACGTGCAATTCCCGCCTTTCTAAACTGGGCCGGGAGCAAAAGGCGGGTTTCGAAATTCCTTCTCCAGGAAACCATGCCGATTTTTCAAACCTACCACGAGCCCTTTCTTGGCAGTGGCGCTAATTTTCTTGCACTTGCGACAGTTAACAAGATATCCCATGCACATCTGGCCGATAAGAATGAACATATTGTCTCCACTTTTCTAGGTGTGAAGAAAGAACCAGAGGCAGTGATTCGTGCTCTCAATCTACATGTACTTCTCGACTCTGATGTACATTTCGCCAGTGCGACTCGTCGGTTAAATCGCAACGGTTACACATCGGACGCACTCGCTGAACATGCTGCGGATATGATCTACGCTTTAGCTCAGTCATTCCATTCGTCTTGGTATGAAACACGAGAGGGTAAAATTTCTCTTTCAAGGCGACCCTCTGAAAAGTCATTTAAGCCGAAACTAAATGGTGTGTGCTCAGCTTCTGCTTTGTTACGCAAAGCCGAGATCACGAGAGCCGATTTTAAGGAATCTATGTTGAGAGTTATGCCCGATGATTTAGTATTTATAGATCCACCGTATTTGTCTCAGACAGATTCGAGTGATTCTCGTGCATACACCGCTGAACGCTTTTCGAGAGACGATCTGAAAACTCTTTTAACTGCGATGGACAGGGTAATTTCAGCCGGGGGGCATGTCGTATTTTGTTGGTCTTCCAGGCTTGAAGCGTCTTTGTTTAAATCAGGTGAATGGACATCTGTTGGCAGGGACTATGTTTGGACGT
Source organism: Planctomycetaceae bacterium (assembly GCA_012965455.1). Classification (GTDB taxonomy): domain Bacteria; phylum Planctomycetota; class Planctomycetia; order Pirellulales; family Pirellulaceae; genus UBA721. The sequence goes on from DTSG01000200.1 coordinate 1,881, forward strand.
CGTTTGGTAAATCTTGCCTCAACTTGCACACCACTCAGTATGGAAGTAGCAAGTAGTTTCCTTGATAGCTTGAATTTCTAGGACGATAACGACCCAACCTGTCCTGCTAAATCATCGTCTTAAAGGGAAACAATGTACCAATAACTAGTGGCCATACACGCGGCATTGAATATCACCGATAACGCAGGTGACTATCATTTACTATGAGACGTGATCGAAGACGACGGTATTGGTTGTTTCTCTAATGTCCCGTCAGATCTCTGAGATGGAATAGATAGCCTGAATAACAAAGCGGCATCAACGATAATACTCGGCTATACCTTGATTTCGTCAAGCCCGTTTGTCGATAAACTTATCGAAATGACTATGAGTCTTTATCACCTTAGCAAATTCAGAGCATTGGACTCCATAAGAGTCTAAGTCTCTCACGTAAGATCAGAAGTCGATGACAAGTGAAATCCCATTAAAGGCGATACTGGAGAAGTATCCCGATTTTATTCCATTGCCTTTTTTAGTTCGTCCGTATCGTTCAGCGAGCGCCAGTCCCAAAGACATTGTCACAGTTGATCAACTACCCTCGCGTTTCTTCTTTGGTGACTTGATAGATGAGGAGTTTAGAAAAGATGAGAACGGATGGGAGGCGATCTATCAGGATATAGAAGGAAATGGCGGCGCCATAATTACCTACAAGAACAACGGCCCAAAAGGTAGGCCGTCACTTTATATCACCAATGAATGGCGCGGCATCGAGCATTCATTTTGTATGGTTGCGCCAGAGACCTTTGACGAACTTGCATACCAAGCCTCACAAGCCTATGCAGAAGGCTGGGATGAAAACGCAGCAGAAAGACTATGTTCCCGTTACAACTTAGAATACCTTCCAAATCAACCTGAATCCTATGCTCTTTGTGGGATTTATGACGGTTTTCTTCGTGCACTTGCGGTGCCGTTACCAGTTCATATGCTGCGAAAGGCGTATGGGTGCCATATCGAATTACAAGAGGACAAGAAAATCCATACGGGGATAAGCAGCACAATTCATCTCTGTCCGAGCATCGTCAATTATGTGGTTGGGAAAAATAGTGAAGAGCTGTCCAATCCATCGCATCTATTTCTTCGAACTATCCAACAACTAGGCCGGCCACCTCTCAGTCAACCAATTGAAGAATCAATGAACGATGGAACAAGCGTGATTACGGTTCAACGTGATCACTACCTGTTAGTTGTTGTATTCACTTTGAGAGACATGGATCGTATCGTTGAAGTGATGCATTCACGTGGCTTGATAGGAGATCGCGACCAAAGATTGACGAATGACGACTATCCACACGCTCCTGAATACGCTGCCGTGATCGTTCAATCGGGACTCGAAACTAAGTCGATTCAATATAACTATTTTGATGAAGAACAACGCAGGCGTACTTACTATCACCAATTCAGCAAACTTCGAAGGATAGATCAGATCGAGCAAAGTGAAGGGATAGATCCAAAGCCTCTGATCGCACAGGCGGAGGCGGCGACTGATGAGATGTTTAAGTGCTTTTTGGATGTGATGAAGAAAGGGTAATAGGAGTCTGAAATAAGGAAAGGAGACGCCAATGTTCATGACACCGACCCAATCCTTGTCCAGGACCGGCAAGGAATACGCCAGAGAGATCAAAGAAGCCTGGCAAGAGGCATTAGACAGCATCTTGGAGGTCTGCCGCATATTAGTCGAAGCCAAAGACACACTGGAGGCTGCCGACTACAACACCCTCATCAATGCCCACCTGCCCTTCACCCGCAGGACCGCCGAGAGACTCGTTCGGATCGGCGTGGACAAAAGGCTGACGGCGAAAAAGCATCGCAAAGTCCTGCCGCCGCATTGGGGCTCGTTGTATGAGCTGACCCAGCTCGATGACGATTCGTTCGATGAATCAATCG
>DTSG01000201.1 GCA_012965455.1 Planctomycetaceae bacterium
CGGCCGCAATCGCCCTCGGCTTCGCTTACCGACCACGACACCCCCAACGCCAATAGCTAACGCTAAGAACGGAAACCTAGCGTTCTACTCAAAACAGAAGGCCTTCAAGCTGAAGGAAGACATTCGAGTTTACGGCGACACAGACATGACGAGCGAATTGCTGCTGATTAAGGCTCGCGGCGTGATCGATCTTGGTATGACGTACGACGTAGTAGATTCAACCACCGGAACGGCCGTGGGGGCGCTGAAACGAAAGGGCCTGAAATCCATCATCAGGGACGAGTGGTTGATCCTCGACACCAACGACAATGAAATTGGCATGATACAAGAAGAAAGTGGGGCGTTAGCACTGTTGCGGCGGTTTATCAAACTTGTTTCCTTTATTTCGCCGCAGGTTTTTAACGGTTACGTTGGAGAGGCTCCTGTACTGCAATTTACTGCTAATCGTAATCCCTTCGTACACAAAGTAAGTTTGGATTATGGACCGGACGTCAATAAGGCTCTTGACCGGCGGTTGGGTATTGCCGCGGCAGTGTTGATTATTGCGATCGAGGGACGCCAGGGCTAGATCGATTGGATGTTTACGATGAGCACATTCACTGCCAACTGCAAAGAGTGCGGCGTTGAAATGGTTTTCCCGAGTTCTAAACAAGGTGCCGCGGTCAATTGTCCGTTATGCAAAACATTGCAGACCGTTGGCCGTGGCGCTGACGTTGCTTGGTTCTTTGGCGCTGTGTTTGGTTGTTATGGAACGCTGATGGTCGGGTTTGGAATTGGATTGGGCTTTGGCCTCATTAACGGCATCGTTCCACTTAGCATCACGATGGCAGTGCTGTTAGTGGTGTCGACGATCGTACTCGGATTAGTTTTGGTGTGTAGTTAAAAAAATGCCGGAAATGGAATCTCCAATACGTTATAATTTGGTAAATACTTAAAAACAAATATCGAGGCAGGGAGATAAATATGGTTGTGCGAACACAAAATAGAGCTAAAGGATTCACCCTGGTGGAATTGTTGGTGGTCATAGCGATAATCGGAATTTTAGTTGCGCTGTTGTTACCGGCTGTCTCCGCGGCGCGTGAGGCCGCTCGTAAAATGTCTTGCAGCAATAATTTAAAGCAAATTGGTTTAGCGATGCGGACATATCACAATACTTACGGTCATCTTCCCACTAACGGGTACTATCAATGGACAAGACAGTCTAACAATCCGTACACATGGCATGGCTCAAGCCGAGGGTCGGTTTTGACCAAGTTGCTGCCGTTTCTGGAACTAGATCCGCTTTATAATCAACTTAATCAAGAAATGGCTGGTACGCGAAGCAGCAATCCGTACAATGGCTGGTCCCTCTTTGAAACGACCGCTGCACCAAGCGGCAAATGGGTTCGCTCAGAGGTGATTCCCGTGTTTATTTGCCCCTCGGCCAACATCGATCCTTTTATTGATGGCACTAACCACGATATCGATCGAGCCATCACTACGTATGGATATTCCATTGGTGCACAAAGTATGGTACCCAACCACCGAAATATGTGTCTTTCTTATCCGGGCAACATATTCGGTACGGGCCCCAATGCTCGCGCGGACGAAGGTCGCGGCTTCACAACCAGTGGTGTCTTTGCCAATGGGCAATGGTCGGCACGTTTTCGCGATGTGACTGATGGTGAGAGTCAGGTGATCGCTTTTGGCGAAATGTTGCCAAATAAGAATCGTGATCACTCTTACCGCGGGTGGATGTATTTTAATGCCCTTAAAACGGCGACGACATCCCCTATTAATTTTCCCATTATCGGCATGGGGGATCCGGGCTTTCCGGGACCCCATGGATGTAGCTTCTGGAACAATTGGAACACCGATTGCGGTTTCCGATCGCAGCATAAGGGTGGTGCGCAATTTGTGTTGGTCGACGGCAGCGTGCAGTTTCTAAGTGAAACTATCGACTACGTCACCTACAACCGCCTTGGTTGTCGCCGGGATGGAGGGCCACTTGGTGAGGAGTGGAAGAACAACTAGTTTGTTAGAATTTGCGGGTAACTATGGATGAGGACGTCGACCCATACGTGCCCCCGAAACGAAATGAGGGGAAGAAAGTTCCAAGTGAGTTTGTTCGATTTGCATTGCGATTGCGGATCGTACCGGTCTGTTTAAGCATAATAGTTGGTTTGCTAGCGGTGCTGTGGACGTTGGGAGGGGCATATGCGTACCTTACATCCGGCCCGCCGATCGATTGGGAGCTGTTTTTACCGTTTTGGATTTTTACGGGTTTGTTTCTTGGCCTAATCAACTTCCTGGCAGCGTGGTGTTGGATGAAGGGGCATTTTTTCGGCGGCTTTATTGCTAACTTGTGCAGCCCGTTGCCGCTAGGGGTGTTTGTTATTTACATGGAAATGTTTGAACCGACATTCTAGGTATTCCGGAATTTGATCCGTAATGCGCTTCGTCCAAATTGTGAACGTCGCTTTTTTGAAAATCGATCGAACAGAATTGTTCATGAAAATTACCGGCATCACAACGTATCGGCATCGGCTCGATATCAAACCGAACTACACAATGATCACGGCCCTAGGCGTTAATACAGGTAATGAGTTTGTCGTCTTGCGACTGCACACTGATGTGGGAATAGACGGTTTGGGCGAAGCGACAATCACAGTCCGTTGGAGCGGAGAGGTGCCGGCGGGTTGTGAACAAGTGATCAATGAGACGTTGACGCCAGCCATCGTGGGGTTGGAGGTTGGCGATTTTCCGGAACTCAACCGGCGGATGGACGCTTGTTGCAGTCGCAATTGGTTCGCGAAAAGTGCGATTGAGATGGCATGCTGGGATGCCCTAGGTAAAGATCAAGGTCGGCCAGTTTACGAGTTGCTTGGCGGCGCCTGCCGTCCATTGAAAATAAAGAGCCGGTTTTCAATGGGGGCGTATGATGTTAAGCGTGCCGTGGCGCGGGCCACGGAATTGGTAGCGGCGGGATTTGACACCATTAAGGTAAAGGTGGGTACCGATCCGGTGGAGGATGTTGCCCGCGTCAAGGCTGTACGGGAAGTCATCGGTTTTGAAAAGGATTTGGTGATTGATGCAAATTGTGGCTGGGATGTAGATACCGCAATCGATTGTGTTACACAATTATCTGAGTGTCGATTGGATTTGGTCGAGCAACCGACACCTGACGGGGACTACGCGGGATTGGCTCGCCTGCGACGAGAAACCGGAGTTAAAATCCTCGCGGATGATATTTGTTTTGATTTGATTCACGCTCAGGAACTCATTCGAAATGAGTGTTGCGATGCAATAAGCGTATATCCAGGAAAAAATGGTGGCATTAGCCGTAGTATCGAGATATTGGATTATGCTCAAACGCACGGCATCGCGTGTTCTATCGGTTCTAACCTAGAATGGGATATCGGCATTGCAACAATGGCGCACTTAGTTGTCGCTCATGAAAATATGCGGATCGAGGAATTCCCTGGCGACGTATTGGGGCCTGATTATTATGTAGAGCGGACAGTCTCGGAACCCATTGATATTTGCGGGCCTTATACGACGATCAGCGATAAGCCCGGTTTAGGAGTTGGTGAATTGTTAATTGGATAGCACCATTGCTAACTGTCGTAGATTCGAAATTGGTTATTATCACCGACCAGAAATATTGACCCATCGAGTTGCTTTCCAATTTGTCCCACTTACGGATCAACTTGCACTAGTTCGATTAGCAATCCGTCGGGGTCCACCGCACAAATCACATGAGCAGCATCCGGAGCACTCATGGAGTCTGCCATGAACTTGACGCCCTG
>DTSG01000202.1 GCA_012965455.1 Planctomycetaceae bacterium
ACCCGCTGCTTTGTGTTCTAGTGCCCAAATGTTGCCACTTACATAGTCAGCGTAGACATACATGCCATTCAAAGCAGGCACTGATTTACCTCGATAAATGACACCGCCGGTGATCGATTTTCCAATGTCATGGTGGTACTCGAAAATAGGTTCGATGAGCTCTGGTTTGGGTCCAGAACCCTCTTCATAGGCATGCTTTCCTTCGCGAAGATTCCAGCCATAGTTGCCACCCTTAATGACGATATTGATTTCCTCCCACAGTTTCTGCCCAACGTCAGCAGCGTATAGTGTTCCAGTTTTGCGATCGAAACTGAATCTCCAAACATTACGAAAACCGTAAGCGTAGATTTCGGGTCGAGCTTTGGCAACGTCGATGAAGGGGTTATCCTGCGGGATGGCATAGTTCCTGTCTCCGCTACGGTTATCAACATCAATTCGTAATATAGTCCCGTTAAGCGTGGCGAGGTTTTGCCCATTCTTAAAAGGATCTCCACCTTTGCCACCGTCACCGAGGGCAATGTATAGATACCCATCAGGACCAAACTCGATAGTTCCGCCATTGTGATTCCAGAACGGTTGAGGCACCCGTAGCAACTCTTGCTCAAACGTTACATCGGCTTTGCCAGCATCATCCTTGCTGACTCGGAATCGACTAATTACTGAAACGTGATCATCTTCTTTGGCTGTATAAAACAAAAAGAATTCGCCCGTTTTGGCGTAATTCGGATGAAAAGCAAAGCCCAGCAACCCTTCTTCGTTTTCTTTGTCTTTGTACATAACTTTAGCGGAGTGATCAAAAAAGACGGTTGCTTCTTCCACATCGCTAGAATTGTTAAATGAGTATATCGTACCGAGTTGCGAAGCCACGAAGATTCGTCCGGATTGATCACCTGCGTGTGTGACCACGATGGGCCGGGCGATTCGCAATTTTGGGAAAGCGGGTTCAATTCCAACATTGAGGCTCTGAGCCGGTAATAATTGCGCAGTGGTTGTTAGCAACAAACAGGATAGCAGCAGTACTAGTTTTTTCATTGTTTTCATCTTAGAAAGTTCGTTGAAATAAAACTGACCTGTGAACAGTGATTGCTCGCAGGCCAGTTGTGGAATTGAGCGTATATATAAATGTCGATCTAAACGTTTACTGTGTTAGTCGATTTTGATTAATTGGATGTAGAAGATAAGTGTTGAATTTGGGCCGATGCTTGGTGGTCCCTGTGGTCCATATGCCAAGTTTGAGGGAATGTAAAGTTCCCATTCATCGCCTTCTTTCATCAGTTGCAATGCTTCTGTCCAGCCTTTGATAACTTGGCTTACACCAAAGGAAGCGGGCATTTTGCGTTTGACTGAACTGTCAAAGATAGTGCCGTCGATTAACTTTCCTTCATAGTGCGTTGTTACTTGAGATGTTGGTCCAGGCGTTTTGCCATTCCCTGATTTCAAGACTTTATATTGCAGTCCACTTTTGGTGGTCTTGACGCCTTCTTTCTTCGCGTTTGCAGCCAGAAATGCTGTACCAGCTTTCAAATTTCTTTCACCGGCCATTGATGCCTCCTTTTGTGCAGCTTCTTGTATAACTTGTTGAAACGTTTTAAATGCGGCTTGCAATTGCTCGTCGCTCATCGTCACTTTGTCATCAGAGACGTCCTGCATACCTCTTAAAAACGCATTGAGATCTAGTGGGACTTTGTCAGTCTTCATGTTTTTCATGAAGGAAACTCCAAAAGCATAACTGCCGCGTTTGGCAACAGATTCTTCTTTGAGTTCAGTATTGGGTGTGTCTTGAGCACTAGTGCTGATGGTGGTGCCAATGAGGACTACGATGAGAAAGTGTTTTGTGAAACGCATAATAAAGGCCATACTTTCGCGGGATAAATTAATTTGATACTAGTGGTGATCGGTAAGTGATTGAATGAATTGTTTTTTGGGTAGGTGTGTTTCGAGGGTGAACCACAGATATACCACAATCCATATTTTAGATGACAAATAGGTGCATTGCTATTAGAGAGAACGGTAAATGAAAAAATCCAACGGCGAATGAATGAGATTTGATAGTAGGAATTCTAGTTTTTACGGCGATGATAGTGCCAACCGGGAATGAAGAAGCACAACGCGGAGACGCAGCCAAATAGAGTCAGTGCATATTTTGGAAAAGCGGCCATGATGAGGGACGTGAGAAACAGCGCAGCAGCCTGCAGGTAGAATTTTCCGGTTAAGATCCCCGCCTTGAATAAGAAGACCATCCCGCTGATAAGTCCAAGTACGGGAGCGGCTTGCAAGGTTTTTAGCCCCAATAGTGATTCGATCGGAAATAACAACGCAATCGCGATCATACTGGCGGCCCAAGCATGAGCAATTTGACGTTCGACGAATAGTACGGATCCTCGTAGGTGTCTGATTCTCCAGAAGACGACAGCCCATGTCCCTAAACCCAATGTCCAAGTCATTGAATAGTACAGGCGATTATCGAAGCCATTGAGAAACATTACGTTCGTCACAATACCGGCGATGAGCAATACAACGCTGTGCCACATCCACAACATTCCCCATTTTTGCAGTACCGCAGCATGGGGTGTTTCACTGAACCACCCAGCGATGATACTCGAGAACCGCCCTTTGTTTGCACTGACTGGCTCGTTGTTGAGGTAAGCACGTAGGTCATCGGCTAACTGCTGGGCCGATCGGTACCGCAAGTCAACAGGTTTTTGTAAGCACTTAAGAATGATCATCTCTAAATCACGATCGATTCGAGCATTGAGCACCCGTGGTGGAGTAACCTCTTGGTCTAAAACAAGCAAAACGGTATCCACCGGCGTTGCGGCTGAAAATGGTGGCCGCCCAGTTACCATGAAATAGAGGATAGCACCTAGTGCATAAATATCGGTGTGCACTCCCGTAGATCCGCGGCCACCGCTAGCTTGTTCTGGAGCCATGTATGCTGGTGTACCCAATATTGCACCAGTTTGAGTGATATCATGGTCGTGCGTAAAGCGTTTCGCGAGGCCGAAATCGGTAACATGCGTTTTTCCATCCGCGTCGACCATAATGTTGGATGGTTTGAGATCACGATGCAGAACCCCGCGCCGATGAGCATATTGAATCGCCTCGCTGACTTCTAATAACATGGCAGCAGATTGTCGTTGCTCAAAGGCTTGTTTCTGTCCCATTTCACCAATTGTCTGGCCGGCAACGAGCTGCATGCAGAAAAAAGGTTGCTCCGCAAACTTCCCCACTTCGTAGACCGAAATAATACCTGGGTGATCTAGTTGCGCGGCTGCTTCGGCTTCTTGTTGAAACCGCTCGACATGTTCTGGTTCGCTGAGTCGCCCTGGCAGAATCATCTTCAGAGCGACTTCTCGATCTAAGCTGATTTGGTGTGCCCGATAAACGACGCCCATTCCTCCTCGTCCAAGTTCCTCGGTTAATTCGAAGTCACCTTGCGTCACCGGCAATTTGAATTGCCAAGACAGAGTGGCTGCCGAATTAAAGGGAGATAGGTGTTGCTCTAAATTTTCATCCTGCATCCGAAATTGATCACCGGCAACCGTGGCGGCCACCAAGGCAGCCCATAGTTCTCGTAAATCGGTTTCGAGGTCAGGATGGTCTTGGCACAGAGCTTCAACGTGTTGAATGTCTCCTTGCTGGAGACTCTGTTGAAGTTCTTCGACTAGTGTGGCTAAGCGTAGATCAATATCAGAAGAGTGAATAGGATCACTCGGATTTTCAGGATCTGAAGTCACAATTGTCGGAGTTGCTTTCTTGATAATCTTCGTCAGGGATCATCAG
>DTSG01000203.1:0-896 GCA_012965455.1 Planctomycetaceae bacterium
TGGTTATGGCTGGGTCGGCATCGGGATGCGCGATGAAAGCGATGATTATACGGATATTCTCGAAAGTTGGCTCAGTAGCGAACTATTGAGTGGGCACCCTTTCTCTCTTCTTCCTCGTCGTGGTTGGACTGGAGCATTCATGGTGGCAGTAAATAGTTTCTCCGGTGCTGCCTTGATGACTCATGGCCGAAATGAAGCTGCAGAAAAACGTTTTCACAAGGCCAGAAAACAAGCGGAATACATCTACAAAGAGAAGCACCGGTGGTGGGAGGCATTTGAAGCGTGTGGCTCCCTGGACCTGGCGTATTATAGAATAGGCGACCACAAAAATGCAGAACATTGGACGGCAAAACTGGAAACAGCACTCAAGAAACAAAAATCAACGGAATTTGGAAGCAACACCGCAAGACTTGTCACAATACTTTGCGCGACAAACCGTCTCGACGATGCACTCGCCAGGGCTTTGGAAGTGGATAAACCATTTTACCGTGCTCAATCTCTGATTCACATTCTTGCCTATGATCAGGATTCAAGAAGGATGTTTCAGATTGCCAGAGCTTTGGGAAAAGCCATGAAACAGGTGCCAGGCAAAACACATTCAGAGTCGCTTTCCGAGCGATTGTTGACATCAGTGTCCGGGAATCTACCTTGGGTTGGAAGTATTGAATGGGCACCCACGACCTGGTTGGGGACCGGATGCAAGCCCTCCACCATCAGCGGCACGCTTTGTCGCGCTGCTTTACTTGCACTACCTCCTTCACCAGGCTACGTCACGGTGGTGGCTCGGTTCTTGCTCGCTAACCGGATTCAGCAATTGGGTGTCGAAAGCGCCCGCCAAATTGCCGTTGGAAGCCGTGTGGATGTGTGCTTGAACTGCCGGGCATTTGGGTTTTCCC
>DTSG01000203.1:906-3776 GCA_012965455.1 Planctomycetaceae bacterium
CTTTTAAGATAAAGTATTTTTCCAGCAGAAAAACGAAATCGCTGAACTGCCCCTGGAAATGGAGTCAATGTCAATGCAAGGAGTCAGGATGGCTGGAAGCCTTTGAGTTGGGTTGTTGAACAGGCAATGACTCTTGTTTATTCAGTGATATTTTTGCTTATTTCCCCTCTGCCTTGACATAGATTTTCTCTGGAGGTTTGTCAAAATATCTCAGCAAAGCGGGGCACAACCAACCCTCGAGGTCATACTCCGGTGAATAGTAAATATTACCACTCCCGTCTTCTCGACGCCATTCAATGCATACTGTATAACGCGGGAATTCGTAAGCTGAGAAAAAGAGGCGAAAGCCATTGGCAGCATTGGGGATGTCCTGCACCAAATGGTCGATCATGACATCGGCCCCCGCAACAAACGGCTCTTTCTGCAGCCCCACCCTTTCGTCGTCAAAGACCCAAGTGCCCTCCCACTTGTAGGGAATGATGATGTTGATTACATTACTTGTCATTATTATTTATTTATATTTTGCGTAAAGACCGTCCCCCCTGATGGTTGAACTGCCAGGGAACTGCATTTCAAGCCTGAAAAGCCACACTATCTATCTATATCGTCATTTTGCAGGCCTGTACTCTACCAAGATGGGATAGATTCTTGCCGGGTTGGTCAGGGGGTGCAGGAAATAGTGTTTTGCCGGATCAATATCCTGGTTGGTGTAAATCCGCTCGTCCCTGTCCGTGTCATCCTTGCACATGACGCACTTTCTCCCGTATTTATCCTCCATGGTGCATTTGACCATGGCAATGCTGGGGAATATCCCTTGATGTCGTAAAATGCGGACCTGCGCCTTGTCAAAAGCATAGACCAGACTCGCAGAGTAAGGTAGCACCAAACCGGGACTGCTCCAAAATGGACAGCTCTTTGCATGGATCCCCTGCACCTCCTCTGATACATTCCCTTCACAGGTGAAAATCACACTCATCATGGCCTCCGCCGTCGCATTGTTGGTGGGGTGTGGACCGCAGTCCGCAGGCGTTTCGCTTTGGGAAGCCTCCAGAAATGGAAATGTTAAATTGATCAAACAGCACTTGGCTGCGGGTGCGGATGTTAATGCGAAGGATGAGGATGGAAACACTCCATTGCACGAGGCGGCTGGTGCGGGACACAAGGAAATTGTCGAGTTGCTCATTAAAGCAGGGGCCGACATTGATGCCCCCGACCAGGATGGAGCCTCCCCCCTGCAACGGGCGAACAAGGGAGGCCACAAGGAAATCGCCAAACTGCTTTTCGACAGGGTTGAGGATGAGATACAGAAGCTCATAAGAAATGCCAATACATGCTATTGGGTTGGGTTGTCGGAAGGGGGTTATTGCCAACTGTTTCGCCGTGGAACTAATTTGCTGGAGAAAGCCAAGATCAAACTGGCCGTACTCCCTGATGTCGAACTTTCCGACAAGGAGGGACTGGAGGTTTTACAGCAACGTGTAATTGCGCTGACAAAGGACCTTGTGGAGCAGGTGGAAGTTACCCATGATACGAGCCATGGCGTTTTCCCTCTTTTTCGATTCTATACCGGTGATTTTGAGCTTTATGAGTGGATAGACGACCCTTGGGTCATGGCTTCCACTCGCGCTGGAAGATCCCTCACGGAAACCATTCTGGCCCACTGGAAAACACTTCCGCAGATGGACGTGTGTTTCACCCGAAGAACCCCGCATGAGTCGCTCCCCACAAAGACACCACAAGGAGAAGACATCCTGCCCGCCCCGGCGTTACAAAACGAGCTGGCAGTAATATTTCGTCAACAATCGAAGTTTTTTATCCATAACGAGTTGGCAATTGCCAGGGCACTAAACGAAACCGAGAAACGTCAATTTTACGACACGGGCCTCGATGCAAAGATCAGCCAAAAACTGGGCAAGGCCTGGGGTATCCCCGGGTTGCTCGAGGTCAACATACAAGTGCTCGACCAATATAATAAATATTGGTTTTATGATGCCAGGGGCAGATACATGGACTGTGCAACAGGCGAGGAGAAACAGAGTCTGAATGCGTTCGGCTTCACAATTGATGTTCGCCCTGCCACAAGGATTATCATCCTGGTCTTTTGTGGATTGCTGATCCTTTCCATTCTGCCGGTTTTCTTGATGAACTTGGCGTCGCCGAGAAACTCCGCTTCGATGAAGGACCGGCCCCCCTTCTTTTCGAGGGTCAGGCAACACGTGGAGACCTCTTCCAAGTTCTGGGGCACATCGGCCACGCCGCAGTTGGCCGGGTTTTTCCTGGGCATCGCGGTTCCCGTTGTGGGCCTTGTTTCAATCGTGCATTTTCTGCCCTCCCCGAAAATAATGATTCATTACACCCTGTGGTCGGTGATGCTGGTTGCATGCCTGACCGGGGTTGTGCCCATCCTGATTTCAACCATGCTTGCAAAGAGGTTTTTCCACTGGGAACCCGGCAGGAGCGGCCTTAGGGCATTTTGGTTTCTCTTGTCGGTGGGGTGCGGATCCGCCGTTTTGATGGCTTTCGCCTCCTATTCCTATCTGTATCCCGGTGAGGCAAGTATAATAATGATTCAACATGTTATTTTTCAGTTCCTTATGGCAGGGGGATTCGCTATTATGTTTTTCTCCAGTGGTGTTGATAATGACCAATCCGCAAGGGAGGATTACTACCTGCTGGTTGGTTGCTCGATCGCCTCCATTGGCCTGCTGACTGGTGCTTATGCTTATCTACCCCCCGAGGAGCGGATTTTTATGGTGTTTGTGTACCTTGCCGCTTTTGCGGTTCTTGTCCTCACACCTCTTTGCCATCAGATTGTCGTTAAACGGGCTTCCAGTGTCGATTTGGCCGTTTCCCTGATCCTGCTCTCGATA
>DTSG01000204.1 GCA_012965455.1 Planctomycetaceae bacterium
GTTGGATTTTCAGTGGCGGGGACGTCAGCGTGCCCATGGTTCCGTGACCACGATAGAAGGAATTAACCAGGCCCTTCCCCTGAAAGCCAGTGACCGTCATTTGGCCGGACAAAGTGCCCGCTGCTGGTCCCGGCCCAAAGGCCTCTCCAGTCGTCTTCCAGTCTCCATAGGTTGGCCCTTCGAAGTCAGCGATCAAGAGATCACCACCTTTTGGGGTATTTGTTTTTGCCACGGGTGCCGGTTCTTTAACGGCCTTGTCTTGTTGCAGGAAGGCCAGCCCCATGGCTCGTTCTGTTGAGGATGGCTGACGGCTGAAAAGCAACTGGTAGGCGTTAGCGATCCGCGTCGAGTCATCTGTCGCCGAGGCTTCTAGTCGCAGCGCCAAGGCCTTGGCGCGATTAACCATGAAGGGGCTGTTGAGCATGAATAGAAATTGTTGCGGAATCGTGGTGGTGGTTCGTTGGGCGATACTTGCCCGTGGCGTGGCAAAATCAAAGAGCCGTAGAAATTGATCTGAGGCGAACTGATCTCCATTGCGACTCGATGAAGCATAGACTGTTCGCCGACGACTTTGGAGAATGTTATTTTGAGGAGGTCCTCCCAGTTGTTGATCGAGCTCGCCGGTGGCAAACATTAGCGAGTCCCTCCAAAGCTCGACATCCATGCGCCGAGGTGGATACCTCCACAGATACTTGTTATCCCCATCCACACGAAATGCGGCGGCATCATAACGACTGTTTTGCTGATAAGTAGCTGAAGTAAGAATTGTGTGGTGCAGTTTTTTTATCGACCATTCTGTGCGGACGAATTCACTGGCAAGCCAATCCAATAACTTTGGATGGGAAGGTTTGTTCCCCAGTATTCCAAAATTACTGGGGGTGGTAACTAGCCCTCGACCAAAATGATGTAACCACAGGCGATTAACGATTACCCTGCTCGTGAGCGGATTGTCTGGGTGGACGATCGATTCTGCCAATTCCTGTCTACCGCTGCCGTTGCTGTATAATACCGCCTCTTCGCCTTCAATGATTCGCAAGAATCGACGGGGAGCTTCGGGACCTTTTTTGCGGATATCCCCCCGTAACGCTACGGTCATGTTGTTACTACCGATATCCTTCAGGACATGGGCCTCATCATATTTTGGAGGCACGTTCTTCTGCGCCGTATCGCGCTGAATCTGCAGCGCATCTCGGTGAGCGGTCTGTTGCATCGTTACACTAGCCGCTGCTTTCTTAATGACGTCATTGGCCTTCTTCAACTCATTGTTAAGACGATTTACCTCCGCCTGAGCCTGGTTGAAGGCATCGACCAGATTTTGGGGTGCGATCGGTGCGATTTGTGAGGTGGAATTATTGAAAATCCCTGCCAGTGAGTAGTAATCGAGTGTGGGGATAGGATCGAATTTATGGTCATGACAGCGTGCACAGGCAACGGTGACGCCAAGTAGACCACGGGTTAGCGTGTCGACTCGATCGTCCAGAGTTTCTGATTTTGCGGCGGCTGCGCTATCGGGGTCGCCGCCGTCGGTCCGAAAGGTTGGACCAAGTGCGAGAAAACCAGTGCCGAGTTTGGATTCCACCGTTCCATTGAGGTCACCAGCAACCTGTTGGCGAACAAAGTCGTCATATGGCAAGTCCGCGTTGAATTTACGAACAACCCAGTCGCGGTAACGCCAAGCAAAGGCGTTCGGCCCGTTGTCGGTAAATCCCCCGAATCCTTCATTATATCTGGCGACGTCCAGCCAATGGCGACCCCATTTTTCACCATATTTTGGGGACGAGAGCAGTTCGTCTACTAGTTGCTCGTAGGCGTTCGCGTCATCTTGATGTACAAAGCTGTGAACTTGTTCTGGGGTTGGAGGGATTCCTAGGATGTCGTAATAGAGCCGTCGAATGAGGGTCCGGCGATCCGCTACGGGTGCTGGTTGCAGGCGATGCTCATCGAGCTGCGCAAGTATGAAGTAGTCGATGGGATTGTTTGCCCAACGCTCGTCGGAAACTAGCGGTAGGTTCGGTTCTTTCACTTTTTGGTAAGCCCAATGGTTTTCTCTCGCGGCTGTCCAGTCAGTTGTAGTGGGTGTATCCTGGGCGGTGGGAACGTTTGCTTTGGGCCAAGCCGCTCCGGCTGAGATCCAATCGTTGAGGAGGTTGATTTCCTTTGTCGATAGTTTTCCATTGGGAGGCATTTCGTAACTTTGGTATTTGACAGCAGAAATCACTAAGCTCTCTTGGGGTTTTCCAGGCACGATAGCGGGACCGGAATCACCTCCTAAAAGCAACGCCTCGCGGCTGTCTAGCAAGAGTCCACCTTTGAGCTTATCCGCATCCGCACTGTGGCACTCGAAACAATGCTTTATCAAAAGTGGGCGGATATTTTTTTCAAACGCTTCAATTTGAGTCGGTGAAAAGTTGTCATCCTGTGCCATTACCACACCACTACAGAGAAATGGGATGATGCAGGACATTATCAACACGTTGATACGGTGCCGGTGAATACTAGCAATGAGTGGTAAGAGTGACATGGAAATATTATACCAGATCGCCTGAAAATGATTGTGGTTAGGATAGCCGACATTCAGGCCATACCTCTACATCTGGTTCGTCATTTCTTTGAGCGTAAGTCGTCCATCGTTGTTGGCATCTCGTTTTTCAAACGATTTCGTTAGAGCGGGAACATTTCGGTTCGTGGGGTTACCAATGTACTCTTTCAGCGTGAGAAACTTGTCCTTGTTCGTGTCTCGACGTTTGAAAATCGTGTTCGGATCAGGTCTGTTTACCACGACTGGGCTGTTGGCAGTCTTGCGTTGTTGCTGTAAAGTCGCAAATCGTTTTTCTATATCAGCTAGTTTTCCCAACGTCAGGTAAACATCGTAACGCACGACCTGGCCTCCGCTCAGTGAAAACTTTCGCAAGGGTGCAACATAGGAACAGGCTGACCCTTGGGCTCCCTTTTTGCCATTCCCTTTAGCTCGATAACAAGTAAATGACGTGGTTCCTGGTGTAAAAATGCCGATGCCCCAATCCGTCTTGTCTAAGTAGGCAAACCATTGTCCGGAAGCGGTTCCATATTCATTCGGCCACTGGGGAACACGGCGATTGAGTTTACCTTGATCGCGATAGACAAGAGTTTCGAGTGCCGCGTCAACGAATACCGCTGGCATTTCCTGATGTCTCACAAGCATCTGATCCTTACCCGAATATGTCCACTGAAACTGCACGTGTGCAACCTCTCCATCTAAAGAGATTGTCTGTTGCATAACCGCTTCTGGACAGGCAACCCCTGTAGCCCAGTGTCGCGGTTGCACTCGGGAGAAAATGGTTTGCTCACTAACATGTTTGCGAAATTCAAGGATCTTCGAGGTATCTCCCTTCCAACTTCCGCCCTGCACCGGGTTGTAACGCCACGGCTTACCATTCCAGTCCGAACCATCCTTTTCGCCATAGTAGGACTGCTGAATAAAACGCCCCTCGTCAAAATGATTTAGTACGTTGCGGTGCGGCGCAGACGTTGAAAGATAGCCAATGCCGGCACCGCGGGATCGATCAACGCCAATTCGGATTGAACCGTTATCCAGAAAATACCAGTCGTCGCTCATACTCAGTTCGTCTCGTACTTGCTCATCCGAGAGCGGGATCGTATCCATGTCGAAGTCTGGGTTGGGTACAGGCACCAGTGCCTCAACGTTCTTCAGATATGCACTGATGGCATTATTCAGCTGACGCACCAGATTGGGATTGGCGCCGGCAACATTTTCCGACTCTCCAATGTCCTTGTCCAGATTATAGAGTTCAAACCGGTCTGCTCCCTGTTTTCCATCCGCGTGAAAGCGAATCAGTTTCCAAGGACCTCGACGGATATAGGTCGAGGGAATTGTGTCGGGCCTGGGAAAATAATTCGGCACGAAGCAGACAACAGAGTCACGCGGTGCCGTTTTGCCTAGCAGCGCCGGAACCTGACTGATTCCATCGAAATGGACGCCGGTTGGATTTTCAATCTGCAGCATCTCCAGTAGCGTGGGATACCAGTCCGTGCTGCTCAGCAGTGCTGCGGTTGTTTCGCCCGCTTTCGTCCTGCCTGGCCAGACAACGGCACAAGGGACACGCGTACCCCCTTCATAGATAGTCGCCTTTCCCCCGCGCAGCGGAGCGTTACTGGTAGGCGAAAGCCCGTCAATTCGACTGTACATGTTACCACCGTTATCGGAAAAGAAAACGATGATGGTATTATCTGTAAGCTGTAGTCGATCCAGAGTATCCAGCAGCCTGCCGACCGCATCGTCTAGACTTTCCACCATGGCACCGTAGACGGGCAGTCGCTGCGGATTGGTGTGATCGGCCTTGCTTGCGTATTTGTCAATGAGTTCCTTTTTTCCATCCCACGGGCCGTGCACCGAAAACGCCCAGTAATTCAGGAAGAATGGCTTGTCTCGGTTCGCTGCGATAAAAGCAACGGCTTCATCGGCCATACGGTCTTCGATGTGTTCGTCGGGAACGGCAGGGTCAAAATCAAGCGTCGCAGGGAATTTCCAAGGAGCGACATAGGAACCAGCAGGTCCCGGGCCAGGCCAGTGTGGGACATCGACGTCGAAACCATGTTGCAGGGGCGTGTACGGTTCCCTCCCTAAATGCCACTTTCCAAAATGACCCGTCACATAGCCCGCCGCTTTCATTGTTTCCGCCAGTGTCGTGTACTTTGTATCGAGCCTGGAAACGCTTTTTGGAGTCAGTGTCTTTTGCTCCGCCCTAGCCCGCGGCGATAATTGTTTTTCCAGAGTTACACTAGCGACGTGTCCTGCGGCACTCGTAAAGCCTGTCCGCGCGGGATCCAACCCGGTCATGATACTGCTGCGGGTTGGAGAACAAAGTGGGTGAGCCGTATAGGCATTGGTAAACAAAAGACCTCGCTTGGCGAGGCGTTGGATATTTGGTGTTTCGTAGAAACTAGTCGTCCCATAGAGAGTCGTATCACTCCAGCCTAGATCATCGGCTAGAATAAAAACGACGTTGGGCCGAGTGGCGGCACATATCGCGTTTGCCGTACAAATGAACAAAACGGCCAACTGGATAGTGAATCTCATCGTGATGGTTACCTTTTACGTGCCTAACAAAGCGCCAATATACATGTTCCGTAAATATCAAGAAATGCCCCCCGCAGACGTTTGTAATTACAGGTGACCGCCGTTGGGGTTAATATCGTATAAATTCTAACAGTCACTTGTACAGTATAATGGTGTAGATTACAAAACGCTTAAGTTGCCCAGCAACCTATCAACCACGCCTTTCCCCTTTTCCGGATTGATGACCTATGAAAACATGCCTCACGCTAACATGTATACTGTTCACCAGTTTTCTTTCGACAATCAATGCAGCGGAGTTGTCTGTATCCCGAAAAGCATATGGGAAGACCTCCACCGGTGAAAAAGTCACGCAGTATACTTTGACTAACGAAAACAACATAACAGTCAAACTCATAACTTTGGGCGCTACGCTAACTTCGTTAACCACACCGGATCGGGACGGCAATCTAGCGGATATCGTTCTCGGCTATGATGATTTACAAGGCTATGAAAATGACGGCATCTATTCTGGTTGTATCGTAGGCCGTTATGCCAATCGCATTTCCGGCGCGAGTTTCACGATAGGTGACCAGCAGTATAAACTTGCCGATAACTTCGCAAACGGTCACCACCTGCACGGCGGTGAAGTCGGGTTTAATTCCAAAATTTGGAAGGCGACTGTGTTGAAACTAGAAAAGGCAGTCGGTGTTTCCTTTCAGTTGGTCAGTGAAGATGGCGACGAGGGATATCCGGGAAAACTCACGGTGCGTGTTAATTACACGCTCAACGCCAACAATGATCTGGTGATCAATTATTTTGCCGCCACGAGCAAGCCCACTCATATTAACTTGACTCAACACTCCTATTTCAACCTAGCTGGCCATGATTCAGGAGACGTCCACAACCACTTTGTGCGTCTATACTGCGACCACTATTTGCCGGTAGACGATGACGGCGTCCCTACTGGCGAAGTCAAAGAGGTCGCTGGGACCCCCTTTGATTTCCGCGAAGGTGCACGCATCTCGAAACAGGTCGACGTCGGCCGCTATGATCACAATTATGTTCTCTCTATGAAGCGGCCGGAGAAGCCAACGCTGATCGCTCGGGTATCTGAAGGTTCTACCGGTCGCGGAATGGCTGTTCGTACCGATCAGCCCGGAGTCCAGTTTTATACTTCCATTCACATGAAGGAAGTTGCCG
The DNA here is from genome assembly GCA_012965455.1 of Planctomycetaceae bacterium. GTDB lineage: Bacteria > Planctomycetota > Planctomycetia > Pirellulales > Pirellulaceae > UBA721. Next base: position 6,257 of record DTSG01000204.1, read on the forward strand.
GTCGCAACGGTGCGATTTATAAAACCAATCAGGCGTTCTGTTTGGAAACCCAGCATTTTCCCGATTCGCCGAACAAACCCAATTTCCCCAGCACGCTGCTGCAACCCGGCACTCCATTTAGATCGAAAACCATTCACCATTTCTATACATGGACGCCGAAGCAAAAGTAAAGCCCTGCGATGATTGAGGGCTTTATTCAAAACCGTCTATCGTGGACTCACTGCACGAAGAGGTGTCCGGACATTTTCTAGTGCCCGCTGCATCCGTTGCACCTGTTGTAGGCGAGGTTCGCCATACTGATTACGAAATTCCCCGGGGTCGTTTCTGAGGTCATACAGTTCTTTTCCTGAATCACCCCAGTCCGCATATCGCCAGCGATCAACGCGTACGGACAGACCTAATTCCCCAGCGCCTCGAGTTACCACCGTATATGCCTGCCGTTTTCCCGGTAGTGAGGGATCCTCAAACAAAAGTTCCAACGAAGTCCCTTGGACGTAATTTGGAATGGTAATATCACAAAGGCTACAGAGGGTAGGCAGCAGGTCCACCAATTCGACTAGGCCCTCAGTGGAACTGCCAGCGGTGGTACGTCCCGGAACATGAACGATCAGGGGTACTCGCGCGCACTCCTCAAACAAGGTCACCTTTCCCCACAAGAAATGCTCTCCCAAATGATAACCGTGATCGGACATGACAATGACAATCGTGTCTTCCCACAACTCCTGCTCATCCAGCGCGTTCCACAGTAGACCGATTTGTGCGTCGATAAACGTAATGCAAGCGTGGTAAGCCTGCATGTAGTCCCGCCGTAATTTCATGTTTTCAACACCACGCTCGAAGCCGAATGCTTCATATCGGTGTACCAGTGCCCGTGGCGGAATATCATCAAGATCATCAAGCGGAACGGGTTGAACCGGGATTTTATCCGCCGGATACATGTCAAAATATTTTTGAGGAGCCCAAAAAGGAACATGAGGTTTGTGAATTCCACAGGTAATGAAAAAAGGCTTATCACCATGGGTCTGCTCATTAATCCATTTTGCGACCTGACGTACGTTCTTGCCATCGCGGTGCTGAGCGTCTGTCATATCAGTTGGACCGTATCCCGGAGGTGACTGCCCACCCACAGCAACTCGATTTTCCTTCAGGGTAGCACGCCATGCTTTTTGGTTTTCAGGCAAATCAATGGAGCCATGTTCTTTCTCGAAAGCATCCTGTATCGGCTTTAAGACCGGATTCCACGAATTTTGAAACTGATGATATTCATGCCAAGCGGTGTCGCCGTGATCGAGTCTCCCATGAAACACCTTTCCTACTCCGCCGGTCCAGTAACCATTTTCCTTAAACAGTTGGGGCAAGGATTTTAATTCTGGGCGGACATTGCGGATATCACTCTTGTTATCCAAAATGCCGGTGGCTTCAGGATAAACGCCACTGAGAAACGATGCACGTGAGGGACCACAGACCGGATACTGACAGTAGGCTCGATTAAACGTCATACCACGCGTCGCCAATGCTTCCAGCGATGGGGTCTTGATGTGTTGGTAGCCGGAGGTCGTGACATGCCGATTCAGATCGTCGCAAATTACCAAGAGCACATTCGGAGTGCCGGAACGTCGCTGCGTGCTGACTGGCATAGGCTTAGTCTTTGATGTTCGTTGTTCTCGCAAAGTCGGCGGACACGTCTTTCGCCAGGCTATGAATTGATCCTGTAATTGCTGGAATTTTTCGGGGTGCATTTCTTTCAGGTCATGTTCTTCACCGATATCGTCTGCGAGATTATAAAGGCCGATCGTATCGCTGCGCACCACCAATTTCCAATCTCCATTGCGGATGGCATAGCGTCCCTCATCACCATCCCAATAAAGGTACTCATGAAGTTGCTCTACTGTTTCACCCTTAAGCAGCGGTAGCAGGCTCTTACCATCCAGCTTTCGATTAGCGGGAACGGTAATGCCAGCAGCTTGGCAAATGGTCGGGAATAGATCGAGAGCAATCACCGGTGTGTCGATCACTTTTCCAGCTTCCACTTCCGCCGGCCAACTCACCATAAACGGCACTCGAATGCCGCCCTCATAGGTGGACTGCTTAAAATCCCGCAGTTTGCCATTGTTAGCGAAGACTTTTTTACTTCCACCGTTATCAGACATAAACAGAACGATGGTATTCTGGGTTAGTCCCTGGGATTCCAATTCATCAAGAACGACGCCCACGGCTTGATCCATGCGATCCAGCATGGCCAAATAGATATTCCGTTCGGGGTTATCGTTGCGGTACCTTTCGATATCTTCCTGAGGGGCCTGTAGCGGCCAATGAACTGCATTAAACGGCAAGTAGCAAAAGAACGGTTCATCGTGATGCCGCCTGATAAATGCGGCTGCTTCACGGCCAAGATTATCTGTCAGGTAACCCGTGTCATCAATACGGTCCCAGTTACGCCACATGCCGTTGTGTTGATCATCCGCTTTGAGTTCAAAGTAGTCATGTGCCCCGTGCCCGAGAAATCCATAGAATTCATCAAATCCGCGACTGAGCGGGTGATATGGTTTTTCCAGTCCTAAGTGCCATTTTCCAAACACTCCTGTCTTGTAGCCAGCGGTTTTCAGGAGCGTCGCAAGTGTCATTTCAGACAACGGCAAACCGATGCGCGAATCGCCACCACTATAAAACCCAAAACGCTGTTGATACCGTCCCGTTATCAGTCCAGCTCGTGACGGTGCACAAACATATGCCGACGCATAGCCGTTAGAAAAGCGGGTTCCGGTCTTGGAAATTCGATCTAGGTTAGCCGTGGTGACTTCCGCGGGATGATCATAGGCGCTGATATCACCGTAACCCTGGTCATCGGAGACAATTAAAACAATATTCGGCTTAGCGGCTGCATTGGCGAGACTCGTAAAAAGGCTGACGGCAACTAGTTGGCACAACAAAAACTTAGATAGCATAATTTAAAATCTTAGAAAAAAGGGTTGTAAGTCAGGCGAGTATATCGGAAATCACATGCCCATGCACATCGGTCAAACGGAAATCCCGTCCTTGATAACGATAGGTCAGGCGATGATGGTTGATTCCCAGCAGGTGCAGGATCGTTGCATTCAAATCATGAATATGCATGGTTCCAGGCGTCCAGTGGTCCACGTCCGGCTGGGGTGATAAGGGTTGTCCATCGGAGTCGGCGATATTGTATCCATAGTCGTCGGTTCTTCCGTAAGTGATTCCCGGTTTGACGCCTCCGCCGGCCATCCAAGTGGTAAAGCACCTAGGGTGATGATCACGACCGTAGTTTACGCGTGTTAATTTACCTTGGCAATATGGCGTTCGACCGAATTCGCCGCCCCAAACTACCAGAGTTTCTTCCAGCATCCCCCGCTGCTTGAGATCTTTGATCAACGCCGCGGTTGCCTGATCAATATCTTTACACTGGGAACTATGCTCACCGGCGAGGTTCCCATGGGCATCCCAACCACGGTGAAATATCTGAATGTTACGTACATTCCGTTCAGCCAACCGTCGGGCTGTTAAGCAGCAGGCTGCAAAGGTCCCGGGTGTATTAACATCATCGCCATAAAGATCGAGGGTGTCCTTCGTTTCGTCCGAAAAATCCACCAGTTCGGGAACGGATGTTTGCATTCGAAAAGCCATTTCATGCTGTCGAATACGTGACAAGATCTCTGGGTCCCCAAACTCATTTGCCTGCTGTTGATTGATGGCTGCCAAGGCATCCAGTTGCGCTCGTCGGTCTGCCGAACTAACGCCGTCAGGTTTGCTCAGAAATAGTACCGGATCCCCCTGGCTGCGCATCAGGATTCCCTGATGATCAGATGATAGAAATCCGGGCCCCCATAGGCGATTAAACAAACTCTGTTCAGGAAATCGGGTACGGGCATGCATCACGACATAATGCGGTAGATTTTCATTTGCTGAGCCTAGTCCGTAACTTAGCCACGCGCCCAGACTCGGCCGACCGGGAGTTTGGGATCCCGTTTGGATGTAGGTAATCGCCGGATCATGATTAATCGCTTCGGTAAACGTGCTGTGTACTACGCAGAGTTCTTTGGCAACTGTGGCCGTATGCGGCAACAATTCACTACACCACAAGCCGTCCGCTTGATTGTCCTGCTTGGTGAACTTATACCGACTCGGCGCCAGCGGAAACCCACTCTTCTGATTCGCCGTCATTCCCGTTACCCGTTGGCCATCCCGCACCTCATCCGGCAATTGTTCGCCGAATAGCTCGCCCAGTTTGGGTTTGTAATCCCACAGGTCTATATGGCTTGGCCCACCACTCATGAATAAGTAAATGACCCTCTTCGCTTTGGGGGTGTGATGGGGAAGTCCCCGCTGCGGTTCGGCTGCCGTACCGAATTCAGTTTGTATCAGACCCGCCATCGCAGCCGTACCGAGACCCAGAGCAGATTTACCAAAGAGTTGCCTGCGGGTCAGCAACAGTTCGTGTTCACGCATAGGATGCACGGTGTTCATCGTATAATTATTTCGATTTAGGTTCGTGGTGTATGATTAGTAAATCAATATTGCTGGGTCACTCGCTAAAATAGTGACCGCAATCAGCGTCCACACGGCGTGGTCCGTGGGGTCCAAGTCCTCATTTTGTTCAGCATCCCCAGTTGCCAGTAAAGCCCGAGCGTCATCTTCGCTCCCCGCGTAATGGGTGCGGAGGTTGTTTGCCAAATTCGCAATAGACTGTTGTTCTACCGCCGTTGCGTCCCGGCTGGCCAACAATTTAAACAACAGGTTAACTCGTGCCTGATCTGATTCCGCCTCGAGCAACAGTCGTTCTGCCAGAACTCGCCCCATTTCAACTCGCTGTGTTTCGTTGAGCAGCCCCAGAGACTGCAGTCCGGTATTTGTCCGTTGTCGCTGGACGCAACTAGATTCCCGATCCGGAGCATCAAATAACGTCATCATGGGATGGGGGCTGGTTCGTTTCCAGTAGACATACAGGCTGCGGCGGTACAGCAGCTCACCTTTATCACGTACGTATTGTTTGGTGTTGCTGCCCGGATGCGCCAAGGCTTTCCACATCCCGTCGGGTTGGTAAGGTTTTACCCCCGCACCACCCATGTGTGGACTCAACAACCCGCTTGCCCACAGTCCGATATCTCTGAGAACTTCTGCATCAAGACGGTAGCTTGGCCCTCGTGCTAACAGTAGGTTAGTTGGGTCGTCTACGGATTCCCGCCAGGCCGATTCCTGCATAAAGGTACGACTATGAACCAGCAGACGGAGCATCTCTTTAAGGTCCCAATCGTTTTGTTGAAAATCAACAGCGAGCCAGTCGAGTAGTTCCGGATGGGTGGCTTGCTGTCCCTGCCGGCCGAAGTCCTCCGGCGTCCGCACCAGCGGATTGCCAAATACTCGGGCCCAAATCCGGTTTACGAGTACTCGCGTAACGACAGGATGCTCGGCTGCGGTTAGCCATTGTGCCAATCCCAATCGGTTACGAGGTGTGCCGCTCGCCATTTGGCCCATCACACTCAGGACGTCAGCTTGCAGCGGATCCCCTTGTGGGCGATCGTATTCACCACGCTGAAGAACTCGGGTTTCACGCGGCTGGGGGAGGTCTTTGGTGACCAATGTTGTCGTAAAAGATTTTTTCGCTTCGTCCATTCGCCGCTGTAGATCTACAGCCTGTTGATAAAGATCCAGTTTCGCAAAGGGGCTTGTTGCAGCAATCACTATCTCCAATTTTGAATCCCGCGAGCCAATTTCCCATTGCTTTAGCAACGCCTCGGAAAAGCTGACTTCCGTTCCTATCAACTTGGCTGCTTGTGCGACAATTTCAGCCTGTTCCTTTTCAATTTGGTTCCATGCTTGCCATGCATTTTGATCTGCCGGTGCTTTAAGTATAGGTGGATAGGTATATGAATTTCCGTCCAGCGGACTTTCCGCCGTGCTGTTGAAGAACGCCATCAACTGATAGTATTCCGTTTGCGTGATCGGATCATACTTGTGCGAATGGCAACGAGAGCAGGTAAGTGTCATTCCCAACAGGACTGTTCCCAGCGTTTCTGTACGGTCAAAATTATTCTTTGCCTGAAATTCGGCAGCGATCGCCCCGCCTTCGGCGGTACTGGGATTGAGCCGTACAAATCCGGTTGCCACACGTTGGGCCAACGTAGGATCATCCAGCAAGTCCCCCGCCAGTTGCCAGCGAATAAACTGATCCAATGGTAAATTGTCGTTCAGAGCACCCACCACCCAGTCTCGGTAAGGGTAAATGCCTCGTTGATTGTCCAAATGCAAACCATGCGTGTCTCCGTAGCGAACGGCATCTAGCCAATACCGCGCCTGATGCTCACCATAACGGGGATTGGCAAGCAACGTCTCGACAAGTTTAGAATAGGCTTGCGGACTGCCGTCACGGATATACGTATCTAAAACATCCAATTCCGGCGGAAGACCGGTCAGTACCAAAGAGACCCGTCGTGCCAGGGTCGCACGATCGGCTTGCGGAGCAAAGTCCACCTTAGAGGACTTGAATCCATCCTTAACGAAAGCATCAATCATTTCACTACGGTTGGCGCGGCGGTTGGATTTGGGAAGGACTTTGATCGGGGTCTTGAATGCCCAGTGCTTTGCGTAGACGCCCCCTTCTTTTAACCATCGGGTAAGCAATTCGCGCTCTACCGCCGTCAGTTGTTTTTGCGCATCAGCTGGAGGCATCGGTTCATCTTCTGAGTGTAACCGCGACAACAGGACACTATTCTTGGGCCGCGTCTGATCGATGGCTCGATACCCGCCGCGATCAGCAGTCGCCGTGGCTTCGCTGTCGAGTCGGATCAAATCTGGATCGTGTGAATCTGGACCATGACAAATAAAGCATTTATTTGAAAGGATTGGCAATACATCGCGGGAAAAACTAACTGGTTTGGAAGGAGCAACCGCCGCGACCGATTGCGGCAGACTGGCCAAGTAAAAAAC
>DTSG01000205.1 GCA_012965455.1 Planctomycetaceae bacterium
ATTAGGACACTCTTAATAACACCTCGCCGCGGCCACCATCTATCATGTCACCATGGTGCAAATCGTAAGTCGCATCAACGGCACTATCTGCAACGGGAAACCCAAAGGCTTTAAGATTACGCAACAACAGCTGCATAAATTCAGGTTGATACCGACAAGCGTATTTAAAGCTTGGCAACAACGGTGGATGGTCCACTCCCATAAATACAATGGTCCCTCGACGCATCGCTGCTCCGTGACGAATCCCCGCCTCGCCGAACAACATGATCGTACCAGCCCGCATGTTGAATCCAATTAAGTCGCCCGCCTTACCGGCAACCGCGATCAATCCCCGCCGCATCGTCAATCCAAGTTCATTGCCAACATCACCGTGAACTAAGATCGTGCCACGATTCATACCGATAGAACTACCTCGATAGCTGGCACCAACTTGGTGACCAGCGTTACCCTTAATATGAATCAAACCGCCACGCATTTCGGCACCCACCCAATCACTGGCGCTGCCCTGCACCGTGATTGTTCCCGCCGTCATTTCACTGCCAAGATGCCGGCCACAGTTTTCCATGATCGCAATCGAGCCCGATTCCATTTTCCAGCCAATCCAATGGACTCCTGATAGATCACCGGAAAAGCACATCTGCTCATCTGCGAGGTCGCCGGAAATCTTGAAAAATTCCGCCAAGGGAACAATCTCTTTCCCATGATATACCTCAATCTGCTCAATTTCAGGCAACGACATCTCACGCAGGCGACAAGGTGTCACACCCTGCAGCTCCAAAGGGATTGTCGTATTGCCAATGTATTCAAGTTCCAACGTCATGAGTCATTACCTATCTTTACTGTTTACCTTCCGTTATTATTTGTTTACCCATTTTTCAGGAAAACACGATGACAGACACTCCCGCACCTACCGTTGCCGGTATTGTCCTCTGCGGCGGCCAAAGCCAACGCATGGGGTCCGCCAAAGCCTTGCTGCCGTTTGGCGACGAGACCATGATTGAACGGGTCATCCGCATCCTCAATAGTGTTGTTTCTCCAATTGTCGTCGTAGCTGGTCACGATACAAAATTACCGCCGCTGCCAGATTCCATCATCGTTACTCATGACCGCCAACCAAACCAAGGTCCCCTCGAAGGCATTCGGATGGGATTAGCCGCAATCGAAAATACAGCAACTGCGGCTTTTGTAACTGGTTGTGATGTTCCTTTGTTAGTTCCAGGTTTTATTCAAACATTAATTGACCAACTTGGTACTGACGGTGAGCATGACGTTGCCGTCGCCAGCGAAGATGGTTTTCTGCATCCCTTAGCCGCCGTCTATCGCACTCATCTAGTTCCCGTGATCGACGTGCTCTTAACCGCCGAACGTCGACGACCACTGTTTTTGTATGACCAAGTTGCTACAAATCCGGTGTCCACAGATCTCCTTAAACAATCCGATCCGCAGCTGGCAAGCCTCGCGAATCTCAATAAAGCAGGCGATTACTTCGCTGCCTTAGAACAAGCTGGGTTGCCTGCCGAGCCACACATCATCGAGATGTTGCAGGACTCGGATTCATAACGCCGTTGCCTTTCTCAAAGATGACTGTTTTTGTTAAGACTCCTTCACGTTACAGTCCACTAATTCAGAATCGTGCACATAATCGTCCGATATCGGGTAGTTGCGAAACTGGACGGTGTAATATTGTTCAAACCAATCGGCGATATCCGCCTCCACTTCAACATCGTAAGCGGGGGCGACGTGAAAGGTCTTGCCAAACGTTTGTTGTTTTAATTCGCATTCGTCAATCAGTATTTCTCCTGATTTGATGACGTAGCGTGGCATTTCAAACATCACTTCTTTGTTCTCGTGAGGCGAATAAATCGTAATATCCGCGTCCGCACCAACGCCCAAATGGCCCTTGTGCTTCAAACCCAAGATCTTCGCTGGGCCAGCCCGCGTGATAATGCAGATTTCATTTAAGGTATACTCTCTGTTGATATCTCCCAACACACAACGACTCATTACATCCGGATGAACGCTTCTCAAAACATCATTGCGATACGTGCTGTCCATTAACAAGCGGATGATCTGTGGATAGGCCATGAACGATCCACCATTGGGGTGATCCGTACTCATCACCACACGCCATGGATCTTCGACTAGCAAATACCATTCCAAACCAATCGCCCATTGCAACGCATGAACAAGGCTCTTATTGCGATATTTAATCGGTGCGATGCCACACCCTGATTCCATTTCCGTATCAACGCTCAGCCATTTCCCGCCGTAAACATTATGTAAAAAGTAGCCCAGCGGTCCGTCACCCGTCATGCTAGTCGTTTCACCAAACATGACTTGCCCCACATCCACGGTCAGATTGTCATGGGTATTAATATAGTCCGCCAGCTCGGTTGTCTTCGAACAAAAAGACTCTTCCGAACCTTCACCACCACCATAGCTATGGAATTGAATATGAGTCAAATGCCCTTTAAAGCCATTTAGAGCATCCATTGTATTGAGCGTGGTGTTCCAGTTCCCCGGCATACCGAGGTTATTACAATGGATGTGCACCGGATGGGGTAAGCCAAGTTCATTTGCCGCGCGAGCTACTTCGCTGATAATTTGCCGAGGTGTGACATCATAGTGGTCGACTATTTGATCAATAGTGTCGACGTTTCCCGCGGGATGATGCTTCCATACTTCGACACCGCCTGGATTCACCAATTTAGGTGCGTAGGCTTTTGTGGCGCCAAGTAACCACGCAATAAATCCTTTTAGTTGCTGCGGATTTTCTTCTGAAATCGTCTTCATCATGAAGTGATTATTGCCCATGAGGACATAAAACCCTTTATCGATGGCGGGCGTATCCGCAAACTCTTCGTGGGCATGACGGGCTGCCAATGGCGGGACAGCAGCATCAAACGCCGAGGTATATCCTAATCCAATGTATTTAAATCCAGTGGCAAAGGTACTCGGTACACTACCCAGCGTCCCACTGTGTGTGGTCAACGTACGCCGGACAACTTCTCCTTGACGTTTCTCTTCCGGCCGCATCTTACGACCCATATTGACCTTGGGCCCAGCAATATGACAATGCATATCAACACCGCCGGGCATCACCACATAACCAGCCGCATCGAGTGTACGATCCGCACGGATGCCAGCAGCCGGAGCAGGAACAACTCGCCCATCTTGAACCCAGATATCCTGTACTTGACCATCGACTCCATTTAATGGATCGTAAAGATAACCACCGGCGATTTTAAAATAAGGTTGGGACATGCCGTTTTCGCTAATCTTGTTTTTCGTTACTACTTATTAATATTTGTTACGGTGTGTTACAGTTTGATACTACAAGTAATCAGTTGAGGGTCTTAAATAATGTCAGATGCAATCAAACTTCAAATGGCCATTGATCAAATCGCAGCCGCTCGAGCGTACACTTTGACATTGCTTGAAGATATCGACCATGATCATTGGTTTCATCAGGCGAATCAGGTGGATCAGGCCAGTCCGACGCCAACCCACGTTGCTTGGCAAGTTGGTCATTTGGCGATGGCCCAGTACGGTTTGTTGTTGTTCCGTCAACGAGGTCGCAGTTTGGACGACAGCAGCCTGATGTCGTCGTCGTTCCGCAAGAAGTTTTCGCGGGGAACTACCGTCTCTAGTGATCCAGAGTTTTATCCGTCGGTTGATTATATTTTGAATGTGTTTCATGCAATCTATGACCAATCCATGTCGGAACTGGCCGAATATCCGCTGGACCAACTCCACGATCCTGT
>DTSG01000206.1 GCA_012965455.1 Planctomycetaceae bacterium
CGAGGTCTTGGAACATTTTGTCAAGGGCCATCTCGATCTACGTATCCTCACGCTTCCCGATGGTCTCGATCCATGTGATTATCTACAGAACCACGGTACGGATGCCTTCTTTGAGTTGATTTCCACGTCAGTCGATGCGTTACAGCACAAAGTTAACATCGAGTTAAGGGGCATAAACCCTGCAGTTGATACTCACAAAAGCGCGCTGGCCATTCACAATATTCTGTCAACGCTCGCCATGGTTCCCCGTGACCAAACAATTTCCGATGTTGACTATAGGCGCCGTGAACAACTCATTTTAGGTCGACTAGGGCGCGCCTTTTCCCTGCCCGCAGATGACTTGCGGCAGCAACTTAGCACTATTAGAAGGGAGAATGGGTCGCGAAACTCACAGGAAAGACTCGAGGAAGTTACCCCCTCATCCTCTCGACCAGAGGTTTTAGATGCCACCGAATCGGAAATTCTTGAATTGCTCGTCTTACACCCAGAATTGACCCCTGGTGCGATACGCAGTTTTGATCCCGATATGTTTCGCTCAGTCAACTTGCGGCATATATTCGAATTTTTGGCTGAGTTTGTGAATCAGGGTGATGAAATATCTTTTGACCATTTATTATTGAAAATCGAGGACCCTACACTCAAATTCGTATTGGTTCAGGCGGAAGAAAACGCTAAAAACAAAGAATCGACGGTGCAACTTACGCCAACTGCTCGACTTGAATCGTTAATTGACAAATTTCAACGCGAGATACGCGACGGAGAAGAACGCGAGACAATCCGGAAGTTACGTAGCAATGAAGTCAACGACGAAGAAGAGATGAGACTTTTACAGCAACTTCTGGAACAACAAAGACTTGATCGGGGTTTATCCGAATGATGGCAAATGGATTTTTCATCATCCCGCGATAGCAATAACATTTACATTGGGTGTCCAGCGACGCGCATGAAGCGCAGGAGGGTTACGACACATGGAGCTATTTGAAGAACAATTTGAAGTACTGGTCGTTAAAGGAAAATCGCAAGGTTACCTAACGCTCGATGAAATCAATGACTGCTTGCCTGACGACGACTTTTCGCCCGAAAGCGTCGACGAACTTCTGATCAAGTTGGAGTCGCAGGGAATCAAGGTCGTTTCCAAAGTTCCGGATCCAGTTAACGCCTCCCTCAATACGGCGACAACCCTCACCGCCAAGCAACCCGCCGCAACCGGAATGCCCAAACTGAGCGACGACCCAATCCGGCTGTATCTGACACAAATGTCTGAAATCCCGCTCTTGACCCGCGACCAGGAAATCTCGCTAGCGCGGCAAATCGAAAAAACGCGGCGGATGTTTCGTCGCAGTGTGCTCGGATGCGATTTTGCAATCCGCACGACGTTCGAAGCCATCAAGAAGGTCCACGACGGGGACTTGCCGTTTGACCGCACCATCAAAGTGTCACTGACGGAGCAACTCAGCAAAGAGCAAATATTGGCGCGCATGCCCCATAACATTTCCACGATCGAACATATCCTCGAACAGACCAAAATCCACTACCGCGTTCTCATTAGCAGGTCACAAAGCAAGGAAGCTAAACAAGAGGCAAGGATCAAGTTCATTCGCGGACGCCAGAAAGCAGTCACCCTGGTGGAAGAAATGAGCCTCCGCACCCGGCGAATCTTGCCACTAATGAAACAACTCGAAGAGTTTTCCCAACGCATGCAACTGCTGGTCCAACAATTAGCCAGTTTAAAAGGAGGCCGTTCCAAAGACGCTCGTTATCGGCGCGCGAACCTCAAACGAGAACTACGGGACTTGATGCTGATTACCCAAGAAACTCCCGCCAGTCTCCTCAAACGCTGCGAACTCTGCAAAAAACGATTTACGCAATACGACAATATTAAACGCGACCTTTCAAGTGGCAACCTCCGACTAGTGGTGTCCATCGCTAAGAAATATCGCAATCGTGGCATGAGTTTTCTCGACCTCATCCAGGAAGGCAATACGGGGTTGATGCGGGCGGTCGATAAGTACGAATATCGCCGCGGTTTCAAATTCTCAACCTATGCAACTTGGTGGATCCGCCAAGCGATCACTCGTGCAATCGCGGACCAGGGTCGCACGATTCGCATCCCAGTTCATATGATTGATATACTGTCCAAACTACGAAACCTGCAAACTCAAATGTTACAGGAATTGGGCCGTAAACCTACTATGCATGAAATGTCAAAACGTTCTGATGTTGATGTCGACGAGGTACGGCGCATTCTCGATATCGGTCGACATCCAGTCTCCCTCGATAAACCCGTGGGGGACGGAGCAGATAATAGCTTTGGCGAATTTGTGCAGGATTCAGGGCAGGATAATCCGGTTCAAAATGCCAATAATTCGATCCTTAGTAAACAAATTGAAGGCATACTCAAGACATTGACCTACCGCGAACGAGAGATCATTCGCCTCCGCTACGGACTGGGGGACGGATACACCTATACCCTCGAGGAGGTTGGTCGCATCTTTAAGGTGACTCGCGAACGCGTCCGACAAATTGAGGCCAAGGCAGTGCGCAAGCTTCAAAATCCCGTTCGGAGTCAGCAAATCGAGGGATTCTTGGCAGAAAAACCCGAGTAAACACAACCCGCCATCTCCCTGCCCTCGCGTACCCTTGGCACACTTCACCGAAACATGTGCGCCAAGAACGTCGTCGAGACAGTGCACAAGACACTGAATATTTGTTATCATCAAGCAAGAAGAGAGATACCCAGAAATCTAAATGCTTGCTCGGATACGCAATTATGACCGCCACTGTAGACATCCTACGCGATCTCCACCGAATTCACACGCAACTGACTGATCTGCGTGCTCGGCTTGAACGATGTCCAAAGCAACTCGATGCTGCCCAGGCTCGTCTCGTCCGAGCCGAGTCTGGCCACGAGCATCAAAAAGCCGGTATTCAAAAGTTGACGCTGGCGTCCAAAGAACAGGAATTATTGCTTGGCGAGCGAGAAGCTCGCGTCGACATATTGAAAGGCAAATTAAGGGAGTGCTCAAGTAACAAGGAATACCAAACACTTAATGATGAAATTACTGCTATCAACGAAAACGTCAGCAGCATTTCCGATGAGATTTTACAGCAGTATGACCATCTTGAAGAAGAGCAAGCATCGCTTGACACATTACATAACGACCTGGAAGATTCTCGGACTTCATTGGTCGAAACGGAATCTTATATCGCTCAGGAAGAATCTTCATTGGCGACGGAAATCTCTCGCATTGAGTTACAACTTAAAGACGCGGAAGGTGATTTACCCCACGATTATCGTAGCGAATATAGCCGCATGACCGATGCCCGCGGGCCGGAAGGACTAGCCGAAGTGATCGACAACTGTTGTGGCACTTGTTTTCAACAAATCTCGTTGCAAATGGAGAGCGAATTGCGTGTTGGAAAAATGGTTCAATGCAAGGGTTGCGCTGCTATTCTTTACAGCTCTCAATAGCGTAAATGAGTGCGAGTGCCGTTAGCCCACAACTCACTAACCAACAATAGACTGAACACTCGAGGACTACTATGAGCAGTGTGCCAATGACCCGTGAAGCGTATCAGCGTAAGCGAACGGAAGTGGAACTTATGGAGGGTGACCAAATGTCGGCGATCACCGAAAAGATAGCCGAGGCTCGCGCAGAAGGAGACTTAAAAGAGAACGCTGAGTACCACGCCCAACGTGAAGCACAAGGCTTGTTGCAAGCTAAAATAAATCAAATTAAGGGTCAGTTGTCGCGCGCACAAATCATCGACATGGCCACTGTCCCTAGGGATGAAGTCGCCTTTGGTGCAACAGTAAAGGTTCTCGATCTTGATTTCGATGACGAAGAAGAAATGACACTCGTAGGCGCCGGCGATGAGGATTACGACGCCGGCAAATATCTAATCACCAGTCCAGTTGGGCAGGGTCTCTTAGGAAGCAAAATCGACGATGTTGTCGAAATTGATGTGCCCGCTGGCACCATGCGCTTCAAAATCCTCGAAATCCGCTACGAATAGTCGCCTACCCCTTGGCAGACAATCCTCCGCCAATTCGTGTCGATTCAATGTGGCATTTCTGCCGATACTATTATCAGTAGACCTTTGCTGCCGAGTGTTTTATGAGTGTTTCATTTCAAATACGATCATCTCTGCCGCGCGACCAAGGTTTGATACTTGACCTTATCGAACCTTTTGTCCAGCAGCAGCTGTTAATCCCACGTTCCACTAAGGAAGTTTCTGATTTATTGGAGCATGGGTTCGTTGCGATAGATAGCGACGAGCTTGTTGGCTTTGCCGCAATCGAGATATATTCGCGTAAGCTCGCCGAGATTCAGTGTTTAGCAGTTTGCTCACAGGCACACGGAAAGGGTATAGGCACGCAACTCATTGCCGCCTGCCTGGCCAAGGCGAAGGAGCACCAAGTCCTCGAGGTAATGGCAATTTCCTCCTCAGGAGATTTTTTGGAGAAATGTGGGTTCGATTATTCTCTACCGGGACACAAACGCGCACTCTTCTATAACACCGGCGGCAATTAGGACCTCCCTGATTTGCGTTTCCCCCTCGGGCCCCTCTCACAACTGTTACGCCATATCTTTCTGCCCATTCTGCTATAATTTAGCTGCAGATCTCAGACAACCAAACACCCTGCCATTCCCCACCGGCTGGAATTGAATATTGATATGGATTCATGAACTGGAAGAGACAATCATGAAGCGGAGAAACCTGTTACAACAAGCGACCACAGCAACCATAATAGCCACCACGGTACCGCTTTCGACTGACCTGCTGCGGGCTGCTGCCAGCGGGCCCAATAACAAAATCCGAATTGGAATGATCGGCACACATGGTCGCGCTGGATTCTTGATGCGAACGTTTGCCGCCCAAAAAGATGTGGAGGTGGTCGGCTTGGCCGACGTCGACACTCGCAAGCACATCGCGGCAGTCGAGGCTGTAAAATCTATCGCCGGTAGCGCGCCCTACGTTACGTCGGACTACCGTCATCTGATTGACGACAAGAGTATCGATGCGATCGTCGTTGGCACACCTGACCATTGGCACGCCATACCAACCATCCATGCCTGCCAAGCGGGCAAGGACGTGTATGTCGAAAAACCCGATGGGCACAACATGCTCGAAGGGCAGCGCATGGTGCAAGCTGGGACCAAGTACAACCGCATCATCCAAATGGGGACTCAATCTCGGACTAGTTCCCATTTTCAAAAAGCCATGCAATGGATCTCCCGTGGTGAATTAGGGACGGTGCTTGTCGCCAAAGCCTGGGAAAGTGCCAAACAATCAAATATTGGTAAGCCAGCAGACAGTCAACCACCGGCTGGCGTGGATTATGATATGTGGCTCGGCCCCGCTCCATCACGCCCGTTTAACGTGCGGCGGTTTCACGGTAATTGGCGCTGGTTTTTAGATTACGGATCCGGCGATTTGGGCAACGACGGAGTGCACCGCATCGATGTGGCAAAATGGGCGCTGGATACGGCCGGTCGCGCCCAAGGAATGCCCCCGCTATATATGCCAAATAAAATTTCAGCTCTTGGTGGTAAATGGTATTTTGATGATCTTCAAGAGTGGCCGGACACGCTACAGGCAACCTATCAATTTTCCGGAACAGATGCAACGGCTGGTCGTTTGCTCAGCTATGAAATGAAAATCTGGACGCCCTATAAATATTATGATGAAACTGAAGGAGTCGTTCTTTATGGGGATAAGGGCTATATGATCATCGGCAATCGACGTTGGCGAGCGTTTGACCCAGCTAATAAAATCATCGCACAGGACAGTGGTCAAAACGACGGCGTATCGCATATCCGTAATTTCCTCGACTGCATGAGATCTCGTAAAAAACCCAATGCGGACCTAGCAACCGTAGGTCACCCGTCAAGTGTTCTTTGCCATGCTGCGAATGTCTCGTGGCGTCTGGGCAGACAAGTTAATTTAGACGCAGAAACTGAATTATTTATTGATGACGAGCAAGCGAATTCATTGCGTAGCCGGCCCGAATATCGTGAACCATGGGTTCTTCCAGAGGTCTAATTCCCCTTCAATCCTCGTAACAATTCACCGACTCGCCGCTTAATGGCGTCACGTGTTTCACGGAACGCAGTCAATTGCTGTTCCCTGCTACCGCTGGCTTCGGCGGGGTCCGGAAATGGCCAGTGCAGCACGACGACGGCTGCAGCTAACACGGGGCATGCTTCCGCAGCACGATCACACACGGTAACCACGTAGTCCCAGTCTTCTTTCGCGAAGGATGCCAGCGACTTACTCGTATGCGCTGCGATGTCAATTGCGTCTTCACCCATAACTGCAATTGCTAAAGGGTGAACGTAACCAGTGGGATCAGTGCCAGCCGACTCGCACCTCCACTGCCCATCCGTAAATTTACGAAAGTATGCCTCCGCCATCTGGCTGCGGCACGAATTTCCCGTGCAAAGAACAAGAACTGAATAAACCAACGAATCCCTGCCTGTAAAATAAACAACTTATGGGTAATTAAGTGTATTAAGAACTATGCTTCTCATCAAACTGCTGCACCGTACGCTCTAAAGTATCCAGCAACCTGACCAACTGGGGCGCCGACATGAAAATTCGACTTGTCACAACAGATTTTGGAAACATGTTGGATACAAAATCCAATTTAAATTCAGAATTTGTGTGCCCAATTATAAGTCCATTGGCATAAACACCCACTTGCACTTCGTCAGGTACGATAATGTCATCGTATAAGTCCAAGGGATTTTGCTTGATGGCATTTGACTTTAGGTCTCTTCCACTCTTCTCAGGTGATTCACCGGAGGACGACAGTCCCTCAGATGAATCGCCCGGAACCGGAATTGAAGCTCCCACAAACTGTTCCGTGCCAATAGAATCCGGGATGTGTCCGTCCCCAGCGGGAGACTCAGTTGCGACTAACGGCGGCGTATGCTGAGCCGACTCCACACCCGCCTCAGATTCCAAGGCACCAACGCGGCCGGTAAATGATTCAACATTACGTCGGATCGCGGCCACAATTCGCCTCAGCACATCGTGCGTGCAGACAACTCGAGAGACCACTGTGCTGGGCGTTCCAATAGTTAAAACGAAATCTAATACAAATTCCGTGTTACCGGTAATGGCAATTACACCCGTGCTAAACACGCCCCGACTGACATGCTCAGGAACTAGGGCAGAGACAGGGCGAAGCGTCACACTTCCCCCATCATCAAGATCTTGTTCACCATTTTCCGACGACATCTCTATGGTTGCTACCTCTTCTGAACGAATCCTGCCTGAATAAGAAAAAATTACCGTCATCGTCGTAGAACGCAAAGGATACCTAACGCAGCCCTACTTAAACTCGCAATTCCTTGAGTCGCCCACTGCTGTCGCCAATTGACGTGACGCCCGCATCCATTCTATCTAGCATCGACAAGAACAAATTATTTAATGGCACCTCTTTCCCCAGATCGATATGACGGCCAGTATCAATCGTACCATTGGCTTTACCCGCGACGACGATCGGTAAATCATGATGTGAATGACGATTAGCGTCGCTTATTCCACTTCCGTAGACGATCATAGAATGATCAAGTAAATTCCCGTCCCCCTCGGAAACGGATTTAAGTTTTTTTAGGAAATAAGAAAATCCCTTGGAAAGATATTCATCTATTTTGCGAATTTTCTCCATCAAGGCGTCATCATTGCGGTGATGGGAAAGTTGGTGATGTCCCTCGTTTACGCCAACCATCTTGTAGCTTCTATTGCTGCCCGCGTTTCCTAACATAAGCGTCGAAATCCGAGTTACATCAGTTTGGAATGCCAATGCCATGATGTCATACATCAAATGCATATGCTGTTGAAAATCGCTAGGCACACTACTGGGTAATTTCAGCTCTGGCGTCGCAACATTAGCCGCATCCTGTGCGCGCAATACTCGTAACTCCAGCTCCCGTACACTTTGGAAATACTCATCCATTTTACGCTGGTCCGTGACACCAAGTTGTTTTTTCAACTGCTGGGCGTCCCGTTTGACGAGATCCAAAATACTCGCCTTGTAGAAATCTCGTTTCTTCTGACTCTCACTACTTTCCTTACCATCGCCAAATAGCCGTTCAAAAGCTAACCGTGGATTTATCTCCTTTGCCATAGGCGTGCGATCAGTTTTCCATGATATGTTGTTTGAGTAGGCACAGCTATAACCAGAATCGCAATTACCTGCATTGCGACCTTGTCTCAACCCAAGTTCCAAAGACGGAATCCTTGTCCGATCACCGACCCGACTCGCTGCGGCTTGGTCAACCGAAACGCCAACCTTAATATCAGCACCGGATGTCTTATAAGGGTGGGCTCCCGTCAAATAGGTGGACGCGCATCGCGCGTGGTCGCCAGGGCCATCGCCGTGCGCACGACCCCAGTTCTGGGCTAGTCCTGTGACAACATTGATTTCGGATTTGTGCTCCTTTAGTTGTTCAAGCGTTCGGGGCAGCTCATACTGCGAACCTTGAGAAGTGGGTTTCCACGAGTCCATAATCGCGCCGTTTGCAAAAAATACGAACGCCATTCGAGTTGGGTATGTAACAATTGCGCTACTTGCTAAGGATTTCGAATGCATGATATCCAACAGCGGTAGTCCCATGCACAGTCCAAATCCGCGTAGCATTGTTCTTCGTTTAATGTTAGCCATTATTGTTTATCCTCACCCCGCCGTTTTAGAAATGGATCGCTCAGGACAATGTGTAACATCATCGTTTGAAATCGATATTCATCCTTCTTTAACTGTTTCATTATTTTCTCGACTGCACACTCGTCATAATAATCTAATCCCCGCCCCAACGCGAAGACCAACATCCGCTCGGTTAATGTGCGAGCGAACGCCTCGCCACTATTAGTAAGTATATCCACTAACTCCATTGGCCCGTCGAATTTTTCCCCTGACGGCAATATCCCCGAGGAATCTATCGCGAATTCACCGTCTTTTGTACGATATTTGCCGATGCCGTCGAAATTTTCAAATCCAAAACCTAATGGGTCCATTTGGCCATGGCAGCTGGCACAAACCGCGTTCTCACGGTGCAAATTCAGTTGCTCTCGAAAACTAGCGTTCGGCAAGGATTTTCGTGCCGCCGCTATCTCGGGAACGTCTGCTGGTGGATCTGGAGGTCGAACACCCAGTATATTTTCCATGATCCACTTGCCCCGCTTAACCGGCGCCGAACGATTCGGATTGGATGTCAATGTGAGAATACTCCCATGCGTCAAAATCCCCGACCGGGGAACTCCATCGAGTGAAACTTGTACGAACCGATCACCGTCACTTGCCGAGGCAACATCTTGCAGTCCATAGTGCGTCGCTAGGGTTTGATTGACAAACGTGTACTTGCCATTGATGAAGTCCAACACAGACAGATTTTCTTGCAACACGTGCTCGAAAAAGCGCTCTGTCTCACTTTGCATAGACACTCGCAATTCCTCCGGGAAATCGTAAACATCCGGGTCGGGCTCGACTTCAGCGAGATTGCGTAAATTTAACCATTGGGTCGCGAACCCAACTGTTAGGCCGCGGACCCGGGGGTCATTCAGCATCCGTGATAATTGTCCGCGTAAGACCTTCTCATTGGAGAGTTTTCCTTCTCTCGCAAGATTCAGCAACTCGTCATCTGGCGTGCTGCACCAAATAAAGTACGACAGACGACTTGCCAATTCATAATCATCGAGATCGCGAATACTCTTAACTGAATTTTCTTTTCCGCCTCCTTCTAAGCGAAAAATGAATCGAGGTGACACTAAGATCGCATTAACCGCGACCTGCATGCCTCGCTGAAAACTCTCTCCTTGATTCACAACCAATTGCACCAAATTACAATAGGGTTCAATCTCGTCTGGATTCAACTCGCGACGAAACACTCGATGAATTATCATATTCAACACGACGGCGGCTTCTTTCGTGACATCATTGGGCTGCTGAGGGATGTTTTCGTGTATTATTTTATTAAAGGCGGATAGCTCATCAACGGGCACGGATGTCGGTCCCACCAGTGTCCCATTGGAAAAGTAGATGTTGCGATCTCGCTGAGTTGGGTCCGGGTGCTTTGGATTATAGAAATCGTTGATGAACGACAATTCAATTTTATGACGACCGGGGGCGAGGTCCATTGCGACTGTATATTTTCGAGGAGTGTTCTGCAAAGCGGATACAGATTGTTTCAACAACGTTTTTCCATCCAACGCCAGTTCCATCTTCGCAAGTTCGGGCCCAGCTTGTTCGGCGCCAACGTCCACTGAAAACTCATATTTGCCCTTAGTTTCGATGCTCACCACAAGAGTGACCGTTCCATTGCTGAAAAAACCAATCGACGAACCGGAAATACGACCACCACCCTCAATCGAGATATTCTCCTTATCTATCGCAACCTCGTTAGCTGCTTCAGCCCCGGGAACGTACACAATCCGCTCACTTATCTGTTCAGCCGCAGCGAGATATTTTTCCAACAACAATGGCGGAAGGGATAATACGTCACCAATATTGTCAAAGCCTTCACCAACATCATCTGACGGAAAATCGTCTGCCGGCTTGAAGTCGATACCAAAAAGATCTCGAATTGTGTTGTTATATTCCAAACGATTTAGGCGACGAATAGTGACCCGCCCAGGATCTTTAATAAGATCACAATCAATAGAGTCGATGCGGTTCGCCACCCACAATTGTGCTTGCTCTAGGTCTTTGGTTGATGGTTGTTCAGCATCCTCGGGAGGCATCGCTCCGAAACGCAAAACTTCATTAACCCGCTTCCAACTCTTACGGTGCTCGAGGAAGGAACCGACTTCAGCCACATGGTCGACGCGAACCCCACTCATTGCCTCGTCTTTATTATGGCATTCAATGCAATAGTTTTGAAAAAACGCGACGGCTCTGGCACTAGCAATTTGTTGGTCAACTTTCGGTTGCGCGATGGCGCAGGAAGTTGCCATAAAGAACCAGCAAGGTAAAGTGAATTTCAATACTCGTACAAGCATTATCTACTCTCGGGTATATCGTCGATGGCGGGACAGTGAGGGGGGGCGTGAAATGAACAGCGAGTGGATTGCCGTTCTGCCAATATTATACACATTCCCACCGTGCGACGCAGGGTCAATCAGCTACTTACCCTCAACGTTCTTAAGTAATCAAAGAATGTAATTGCTGAGGTCTTCATCATCGACCACACTCTGCAATCGCTCAGAGACATACGCTCGATTGATCTCAACGCGACCGAGTTTAATTTCAGATGCTTCAAAACTAAGTTCTTCTAACACCCGTTCTAAAATGGTGTGCAGTCGACGAGCGCCGATATTTTGTGTCCGTTGATTTACTTCAAACGCATACTCCGCTAACGCCACAATAGCGTCGTCGGTAAAGACCAATTCAACTCCCTCTGTGGCCAATAGCGCAACGTACTGCTTGGCAAGAGAGTTCTCTGGTTCCGTCAGGATTCGTCGAAAATCATCGCTCGATAGGTTATCGAGTTCGACTCGAATCGGAAAACGCCCTTGCAACTCCGGCATCAGGTCACTTGGTTTAGTCGCATGAAAGGCGCCAGCGGCTATAAAAAGAATATGGTCCGTCCGCACGTAACCGTACTTCGTTTGCACGGTCGTCCCTTCGACAATTGGCAACAAATCTCGCTGCACGCCTTGCCGCGAGACATCAGCGCTTTTGCCCTGAGTTCCAATTACTTTATCCATCTCATCGAGGAATACAATACCCATATTTTCCGCTAGATCGATTGCCATCGCGTGAACTTTGTCGTCGTCTAGTAGTTCATCGCATTTTTGTTCGAGTAACGTTTCTCTTGCTTTTTCAACGGTCGCCTCTCGTTGCTGACTACTCTTTGGCATCATCTTGTCCAACATCCCCTGCAGGTCCATGTCTAAACCCTCCATGCCCATGCCCCCAATCATCACCGGCGAATTTTTTTGTTGCGTCGTAATCTCTACCGTTCGTTGGTCGAGTTCGCCAGCCAACAACATCGCACGCATTTTCTCGCGCGTTCGTTGATATTGCGACTCGACATCCGCTTGTTCGCTGTCTTCGTCCAACCCTGTCAAAGGTGGCGGCGACACCAACATATCAAGCAACGTATTTTCGACAGCGACAGCCGCCTGATCCTCGATTTTGATCCGTTCTTCCGCCCGAACCAGTGCAATCGAATTATCAAGCAACTCGCGAACCATACTTTCCACGTCACGCCCGTAATAGCCAACTTCGGTATACTTCGTGGCCTCAACCTTGATAAACGGTGCGCCCGTTAGGCGTGCTAGTCTTCGAGCAATTTCAGTTTTTCCAACGCCCGTAGGTCCACTCATCAAAATATTTTTTGGCGCGACCTCCTCTCGCATTGCGGGGTCAATTTGCTGACGCCTCCAGCGGTTTCTAATAGCAACTGCGACGGACCGTTTGGCGGCCTCTTGCCCGACGATGTATGCATCAAGTTTTTCCACAATCTCACGGGGCGTCAAGTCACACCGTGGGCTGGACTTCTTAGAAGAATTCGCTAATTGCATCATTTGGCAGTCGATTCTAGAGTTTGGACAATAATGTTATGGTTGGTGTATATATCAATATCTGCAGCAATGCCTAACGCTGTCTCGACAATTTCCGCAGCAGTCAAGTTTGAATGCTTGCACAGTGCCCTAGCTGCCGCCATAGCATAATTGCCCCCAGACCCAATCGCTACAATGCCATCAGTTGGACTTATCACATCACCGGTTCCGCTCACTAGCAACGTGCTGCTGTGGTCCACTACAGTCAGCATCGCCTCCAGGCGGCGTAACGCTCTGTCCGTGCGCCAATCTTTGGCCAACTCAGTTGCCGCTCGCGGCATATTGGCTGGATAATCCAACAACTTCGCTTCAAAACGTTCCAACAAGGCGAAGGCATCCGCACTGGATCCCGCGAAACCGCAAAGCACCTTGCCATCAAGCAACGGTCGAATTTTACGGGCATCAGATTTCATGATAGCAGATCCCAAGGTGACCTGACCGTCGCCACCCATAGCCACAATCCCCTGGTGCCGCACCGTAAGGATCGTCGTTGCATGAAACGTTTCCTGCTTGTCACTCATTAGCAAACTCCGCGTATATGAACATTAGACATTAGCCAAACAAAAATATGCTTCCCAGAATTCACAGCAGTTACGAACAATCCATCA
>DTSG01000207.1 GCA_012965455.1 Planctomycetaceae bacterium
CGTGATGATCGTGTTGGCAGTTAGGTCGTCGCGGTCGGTGAGATCACGGAACTCGGTGACCATTGTTCGGACCGAGAACAAAATGCTGAGCGGGCGGAACGCGAGCTCAAAAAATTGAAACTTTTGAACTACTTGGATGCTCGCAAAGGCGAAGAGATGGTGGTGTTAGTTACCGGAGTCGAAAAGTTTGGGCTGTTTGTACAAGGAGTACAGGTCCCCGCGAGTGGGTTGATCCATGTCGCTACGTTGCGAGATGACCACTATTCATTGGAACAGGGCACGCATGTGCTTGTTGGTTTTCGCAGCGGCAATTCGTTCCGTTTGGGTGACACGTTGAGCATTCGCATCGGCCACATCGATCATGAAAAACGCGAAGCAAATTTCATATTCTTGAAAAAGATCGCCTCTGCCGATGGCAATGATGATTCCAAACCAATCAGACCCTCGCGCACTGCCAAGAGTCAGGGGAAAGGGAAATCAGGTAAACGCAAAGGCTCGATTCGTCGCGGCGGAAAAAAACGAGGCAGCCCGCGAGGCAAACGCCGCCGTTAAGCACAGCATTTCCCCCACTAGCATAATCAGCGTTTGAAAATTGCCCAATTCACACATTCGTGGTTGAATATGTTCGAAATTGCTCAAAACTAAACGTCACCCGGCGGCTACTCCGACAGTTCTTTTTGGATGCACCAAACAACCGTCTAACCTGCTTTTTTTTTGACAGGTTTGCGATAGAATACAGGCGTCATTTCTTGCCAACACCACCCACATAGTCAACTTTATCGCGTTTGATAGAATTCTTGTTATGGACAACCAACTACTTCAAACCCCACTGTATCAATGGCACGTTGACCAAGGTGCACGTATGGTCGATTTTGCAAATTGGTCAATGCCGGTACAGTATCAATCGATCGTGCAAGAACACCAGGCGACCCGTAACGCCGTCACCATGTTCGACGTCTCGCACATGGGTAGAATCCGCTTTGACGGTCCTGGCGGTGGCGAATTACTCGATCGCTTGTTAACACGCAGCGTGCTAGATATGCAACTTGGACAAGTCCGTTATTCGCTGATCTGCAATCACGAAGGCGGAATCCTCGATGATGTCTTGATCTACCACCTGGAATCACCCACCGGCGTGCGATATTTTCTACTGGTCGTCAATGCGTCGAACCGTCAAAAAATCGTTGAATGGATTACCGCTCAATGGCCTGATGAATCTGATGTGGAAATGCAGGACCGCACCGTTGATACCGCCATGCTAGCAGTCCAAGGACCTGCCGCACTCGAAACCCTGCAACCTTTGTTTGATTTCGATATTTCAGCCATGAAGTACTTTCGCGGCAAAGTTACGACCCAAATGAAAAAGCCCTGCATCCTGAGCCGCACCGGCTATACCGGCGAGGATGGATTTGAGTTGATTCTGAAGGCAGACCAATCGCTGCAAGTGACGCAAAATATCTTTGCGGCTGGCCGAGCCCATGACATCTCCCCCGCTGGACTCGGAGCGCGGGATACATTGAGAATGGAATCTGCCATGCCGCTCTACGGGCACGAACTCAATGAACAACTCAACCCACTCGAAGCTGGACTGGGGTTTGCCGTTAGTTTTCAAGACCAAGCGGGTAACGACCGTGACTTTATCGGCTGCCAAGCAATTCGACAAACAAAGACCGACGGCGTGAAGCGAACTCGCATCGGACTACAGCTAGATGGAAAGCGAGCCGCTCGTGAAGGTTATGCTATTTATCGTGATGGACAAACAATTGGTGAAGTCACCAGTGGTTCCTTTTCACCAACACTACAACACCCCATCGCAATGGGCTATGTTAACCAACTCGACCTGCCACTCGGATCCGCACTTGAAGTCGATGTTCGCGGCAAGATGCTACCCGCAATCACCTGTCAGCTCCCGTTTTATAAACGTACTTAATTGAATCAAAAACAGACATTACAATGTGCTCGGTCACACACTTGGCCGCTGATGTTAATGCCACATAAGGAACGATTGAATGAATGCTGAAGAACTAATGTACTGCCCAACTCATGAATGGGTCAGTACCACGGAAGAAAACGGCGAAACGGTTGCGACCGTTGGTATCTCTGCGTTTGCAGTAGAACAACTTACAGATCTCGTTTATATGGAATTACCTAGTGTCGGCAATCAAGTAGCAGCCGGACAAGAATTCGGTGAAGTGGAATCGGTCAAAGCTGTGAGTCCTATGTACAGTCCCGTTTCGGGGGAAGTGATCGCCGTGAATGACGGGCTGGCCGATCAGCTCGAAACTCTCAATGACGATCCCTATACTGCCGGTTGGATTATGAAGGTCAAACTTTCTGGAGCTTTACCAGATAACCTACTCGATTTCGCGGCTTATCAAAAACAGTGTGCCGAGTCTTCTTAAAACCCTCGCCTAACAATACGACCACAAGCTATACATAGAAACACAACACAGATATGCCGTACGTCTTTAATACTGATGATGAACAAGCCGAAATGCTCGCAGCAATCGGCGCTGCATCCATCGACGAACTGTTCAACTGCATCCCACAAGATATGCAATTAAAGCGAGCGCTGAATATTCCCGCTGGCCTTGGAGAAATGGAACTGACTGCTCATATGCAGGCGCTGTCGGTACAAAATAAGAGCGTCAATGAGCAAACCTGCTTTTTGGGTGGTGGTAGTTACGACCATTTCGTACCCGCTGTTGTTGATGCTTTGGCTTCACGCGGTGAATTCTATACGTCCTACACCCCTTACCAACCAGAAGTGAGTCAAGGCAACCTGCAAGTCATGTTTGAATATCAAACCCTGATATGCCAGCTAACGGGAATGGACGTCTCCAATGCCAGCTTGTATGACGGCGGGACGGCCGCCACTGAAGCGATGTTGATGGCGATGAGGATCACTCGCCGCAATAAAAAGGTTGTCGTCGCCAGTAGCGTCCATCCAGAGTACCGGCAGATCCTAAAAACCTATTTCGCTTGTATTGGCACCGAGATGGTCGTCGTCGATTGCGGTGCTGGAACAACACCAGTGGAGGCAGTTGCCCAAGTGGTCGATGAAGAAACCGCTGCTGTTCTGATTCAAAATCCGAATTTTTTTGGTAACGTCGAAGATATGGCGACGATCTCGGAAATAGCACATGCACAGGGCGCACTGCTCGTGTGTAGTGTTGACCCCATCAGCTTGGGTATTTTGCAGCGTCCCGGCGATGCTGGAGTGGATATCGTTGTGGCCGAAGGTCAATCACTTGGCACTCCCCTACTCTATGGCGGCCCCTATTTAGGTATCATGGCCTGTCGTGAATCATTCGTACGACGGCTACCGGGGCGAATCGCAGGAGAAACCGTGGACCGCAATGGAAAGCAATGCTGGGTGTTAACATTGCAAACTCGAGAGCAACACATTCGTCGAGAAAATGCAACCAGCAATATCTGTACAAACCAAGGGTTGTTTGCGCTGCGAGCAGCCATTTATCTGTCGGTAATGGGGCCTCAAGGCATGCAAGACGTAGCAAACCTCTGCACTCAAAAAGCACACTATGCCGCCCAAGAGTTAATACAACATGACCGATTTGAACTAGCGTTCTGTGACGGGTTTTTTAAGGAGTTCGTTGTACGAGATACTCAAAACGATGTGCAACAACTGCTGCAGCAAGCTTGCAAGAACAACATCCTTGCCGGTCTGCCATTAGGACAATGGTACGACGAATTGGAAGATTGTATGTTGATTACCCTCACTGAAAAACGAACAAAACAGGAAATCGATGATCTCGTCAATGTTCTTACTCAGTAAACAAAGCGCCGAATCGTTTGTTAGCGCACATGAATCATTGAAGACCCCGACAAACCGATAGCCAAAAACAAATACCATCATGCGTAACACTCAAGCCACCAATCTGATTTTTGAACTTTCTCAACCCGGCCGCTGCGGGGTTTGTATCGCGCAGAGTGATGTACCGCAACAGGACCCTGCAAAATGGTTCCCAGCCGGTGCGCTCGCAGCGTCTGCACCGCCGCTGCCGGAACTTACCGAGCCAGATGTTGTCCGACACTTTACCAACCTCTCTACACTCAACATGAGTATCGACACGCATTATTACCCACTCGGCTCCTGCACCATGAAATACAACCCCAAACGCAACGAGCGAATCGCAGCGTTTGATGGACTGGCACAAATCCACCCCTATCAACCTGATGAGACTGTGCAAGGAATGCTACAGCTACTATATGGCCTGCAAGATATGCTCGCCGAAATTTCCGGCTTGCCCGTTGTCTCGCTGCAACCTGCTGCGGGAGCACATGGTGAGTTGACAGCACTGATGTTGGCGGCGGCGTATTATCGTGATCGCGGTGAAAAGCGGACGACTGTCCTCGCACCAGATAGCGCTCATGGTACAAACCCAGCGAGTGCTCGCATGGCGGGATTTGATTTTGTGACCATTCCGAGTTGCAGCGATGGTCGAGTCGATGTCGAGAAGCTCAAAGAACAACTGAATGACCAAACCGCAGTATTTATGATCACAAACCCAAGTACGCTGGGGCTGTTTGACGATCAAGTCCAAGAAATTTCTGATTTGGTGCACGAATTCGGAGGGCTCATCTACCTCGACGGGGCGAACATGAATGCCATCCTGGGAATCACTCGACCTGGTGATTTCGGAGCTGATATGATGCACTTCAATCCACATAAAACATTTAGTGGACCACATGGCGGCGGAGGTCCGGGGGCTGGTCCGATTTGTGTAACCGCTGAACTAGGAGCCTATTTGCCCAAACCAATCGTTGGCTTCGATGATGGTTCACAAACTTATTTCCTTGATAACGATCGTCCGAAGTCTATTGGCCGAGTCCGCAGTTTTTTCGGCAACGTGGGTGTCTTAGTAAGAGCGTATAGCTATATCTTGTCGCATGGACCCGTCGGGCTAAAACGGATTGCTGAAAATGCCGTACTGAATGCGAATTACTTGCTGAGTCAAGTCAAAGGGTTTCTTGATGTCCCCTTGGGAAATCGCTGCATGCACGAATTTGTCGCTAGCGCTGAATCGATTGGCAAACAGAATGGCCTCAAGCAACCAGCCATGGATATCGCTAAACGTTTGCTCGATTACGGATATCATCCGCCGACTGTCTATTTTCCGTTGACCGTGCATGAAGCAATGATGATGGAACCGACCGAAACGGAAAGCAAACAAACGCTCGACGCCTTTGCCAAGACGCTTGAGACCATTGTGCAGGAATCTCCCGAGGTGCTAGCCACGGCTCCTCATTCAACCATCATCAGTCGCCCCGATGAAGTGCAAGCCGCTCGAAAGCCCATAATGAAATGGACGCCCAAGCAGGATTAACATTCCCAGAGATGCGGTTGATTCTAGATCCACCTCAATCCGGTAGCTGGAATATGGCTGTCGATGAAATGCTGTTGCGCGCTGCTCAAGTAAACAAACAAGCTGTCCTGCGGCTTTATCAATGGAATCCCGCCACGCTGACGCTGGGCTATTTTCAATCCTATGAAGAAGCAAAAAAGCACGAATGTTCCCAACAAGTTCCCTGGCTTAGACGCGCAACCGGTGGTGGAGCCTTACTGCACGATCAAGAGCTAACGTACAGCCTCATTTTTCCCAGTCAATATCTTTCGTCACAACAAATCGCGCATGTTTATGATCTTGTGCACAAGTCGTTAATTGACACGTTGCAGCAGTTCAACATTCAAGCAACATCCGCAAAGACCACACAGACGTCGGACAAACAACAAGATTCGTTCCTGTGCTTTCAAAGACGTTGCGAGTGTGACGTATTGCTAAGCGATTTCAAAATAGCCGGTAGCGCACAACGGAGGAGTCGCAATTACGTACTGCAACACGGCAGTGTACTGACAGGACAGTCAGTATTTGCGCCTGAATTACTAGGCATCCACGAATTGAGCAATCCAGATATGAACGCGGATATATTGCAGTCAGCGTGGGTGCCAAATCTGCGGAAATTATTTAACACTGTTTTTATCGAAAAGCCGTTAATGGACGATGAAAAACGCGTTATCACTACGATCCAAGAATCAAAATTTGAAGCGGATACTTGGAATATGAAGCGATAATATCTCCCACCATTTAGGGGGGGTATTTACGATTGACTTCAACGAGATTTATTGCTAGCATTTTGTAATAAGAAAAAACACTTGTCTTGCATTGTTCCAAAATACAAGTTCACCACCAACTTGCCACATTTTATTTTTCCCGTGGTAAGACAATAAAAGTATTTCCTTTTGGGTCGGATTTTGGAATAATACTAATGACTTCACAGGTGTGGCTTATGGTTTGATTGACGTCGCCTCGTTCTTATTTTATTGTTTTGTCGTCAAACCTAAAGTGATCGATGTATGAAAGCTAAACTTTGCGTCTTAAAAGGCCCCAGTGAAGGCAAAGAGATTACAATTCCCGTTTCCAAGTTTTTCATTGGCCGCGGCGAGGATTGTCATTTGCGGCCAAAAAGTGATGCCATCAGCCGCCACCATTGCGCAATCATTATTACTGATTCTCAAATCGCAATCCGCGATTTTGGTAGTAAAAACGGTACGTTTGTTAATGACCAACGAGTGGAAAATGTCACCATCCTTAACAATGGTGACAAGTTAGTCGTTGGCCCCCTCTCATTTAAACTCGTGCTCGACCATAGTCTTGGTGGTACAAAACAACCGAAGGTTCAAGGTGTTGAAGACGTTGCCCAACGCAGTGCTTCGCGCAACCAGGAAGTCAGCAGTTCTGATAATGATAGCATTGCCAGCTGGCTAGAAACTTCGATTCTAGAAGATATGAATTCTGATGATTCTGATACCGTCACGCGTCAATTCAAGCTCGAAGACACAAACAACATCGAGCCACTTGTAGAAGCTGAAGGATCGACTGACGACGCCGAAGAAGAAGATGCCGCAGCAGACGACAGTCAAGTAACATCGGGGAAAAAACGTAAAGCGATCAAACTCCCCAAACGCCCACCGGAGGCCGAAAGCTCGGAAGACTCCAAACAGGCTGCCGAAGATATGCTGCGAAAATACTTCAACCGCTCCTAATGCTGGCCCGCTATAAAAAAGCATGAGGCCTACCTCTACGCACGCATGTTGTAATTATTTAGGGCTAGCAGTTTATTCGGCGTCCCCCGCCGCTACTCCCTATAACCGTAAATATCCCGTAATCCGTAAACTTTCGCAAAACCCACCAGTTTTCCTAATCGTTACATCTTTTCTCTCTTATCTGTCCTGCCTGACCGGCAAAGATGTGGAATCTTTACAGTGTCTCAAGTGTGCTACAACTTTAACGTTGTCCCGCTCGAATCAAAACGCGAATCCAATCTAACAGTAAGACCACAATCAAGGTTTAGGGAGAGAAGAAGATGAATAACTCAGCAGACGCCATGGTAAAAACAGCGCGCCGTCGTAACATCGATCCAACAACATGCGAGCGCGACTACTCCAGCGAAGAACGTGAATTCATGATGGCCTATGAAGCCTATAAACGCAGTAGTGGTCGTAATTTTCCAACATGCAGCGAAATCCTAGAAGTCGTTCGCAACCTGGGATACTCTAAAACTACCATCTAAGCTACTGCTCAAGATAATTAATCTTGCCCGCAATACGTCTAATCGTTAATCTTCTTAACGCAAATCGTTTTTCAAGCGGGAAGATTATGTATCAGTTATTCAACAAACGACGTCATCAATACGATCGATTCATCCAATACGTCGCAACCATCCTGTTTCTATCAAGCATCAGCCTACATATGGGTTGCGGCTTAACAGCAAATGGCTGGAATGAACAAGGAGTCGAATTATTCCAGACGGGAAACTACCCCGCTGCAATTGAGCGATTCCAATATGCACTGGGCACTGACGAAACCAATGCCGATGCGTATTACAATCTCGCTTCCGTCTACCATCGTATGGGTACAAATAGTCGCGATAGTGGATTCCTCCAAGAATCCGAAGTCCTCTACAATCGCTGCTTGGACCTCGACACCGACCATAGCGATTGTCACCGAGGACTCGCGGTCTTATTAATCAAAACCAATCGCAAACAAGAAGCATTTGACTTGCTGGTGAATTGGGGCAAAGACCGACCACACCTGGCAGATCCAGAAGTTGAACTAGCGCGCCTATACCAAGAGTCCGGCGACGCACAGGCTACCAGAAAACATCTTGAACAAGCATGTTCCATCGACCGCAATCACCCGCGAGCATGGAAAGCACTGGCAGCTCTTAACGATTCCCAAGGTAACACCGAACTAGCGTTAGCTCAATATCAACGATCCTACATCTTAGACAACCACCAAACGGAACTCGCCACACGAATCGCATCACTAAACCAACAACTCAGAAATAGCTCTACCGAATCCGCCAACACTCGAATGGCAAACGAAAACGTCTCCCGCGGACGCTATTAATAGACACATCCAAACACTACAAGCCAAGAAAAAAAGGTGGTGTAGGGTCCCCGCGACTGCCAATTTTTAGGTGTAAACCGACGGCACCCGCGTGCCTCCCCTTCCGGTGTGTACAGAATCGCAATCTGCCTCTAAAATCGCAACTTAGAACCTTCTTTTTTACCCGCATGCTGCCCTACCAATGCCCAACCACGATCGCACCTTTAATTTCAGTGCTGGCCCTGCCGGATTGCCATTGCCCGTCCTTGAGCAAGCTCAACAGGAAATGCTCAACTTTCGCGGTTGTGGAGCAAGCATCCTTGAAATCAGCCATCGCAGCCCCGCCTTTATCGACGTACTAGACTCCGCTCGAGATGGAATCCGGCAACTACTTGGAGCCAATGATGATTTCGAAGTGCTCTTTTTACAAGGTGGCTCACGATTACAGTTTTCGATGGTCCCGCTCAACCTTCTCCAATCTGACACAGACCGCGGAAACTATGTTGTCACCGGAACTTGGAGTGAAAAGGCGCACCAAGAAGCCGCTAACTGCCACGCGACCGACATGATTTGGTCCGGAAAGGAAAACGGCTACAGCGAATTACCGGACCAAACAGACCTACAGTCGCTCGTCACTAACGACGCCGCTTACGTCTACTACACCTCCAACGAAACTATTCAAGGCATTCAGTTCCAAGACGATTTAAGCTTCGCGGTGGTGCCCTCGGTTTGTGACGCTTCGTCAGACTTCCTCAGCCGCCCTATCGACATAAATAAATATGGCATGATCTACGCCTGTGCCCAAAAGAATGCTGGCCCAGCCGGAGTAACGATTGTCGTCATACGCAAGGACCTGCTGAGCCCCACCCTCAACGAATGCCCCGGTTATCTGAATTATCGCAATCATGCCGACGCTAATTCATTGTACAACACCCCACCCACATTTGCGGTTTA
Organism: Planctomycetaceae bacterium; assembly: GCA_012965455.1. Lineage (GTDB taxonomy): Bacteria > Planctomycetota > Planctomycetia > Pirellulales > Pirellulaceae > UBA721. The sequence goes on from DTSG01000207.1 coordinate 9,366, forward strand.
TATGGTCGACCTAGTATGCCAGTGGCTGCTCAACGATATCGGCGGCCTTGAACAAATGCATCAAATCAATCGCGAAAAAGCGGAACTACTCTATGCGACCATTGATGGGCTACCAGACATGTACTCTGGACACGCAGCACCCGCAAACCGCTCGCTCATGAACGTAACGTTTCGTTTGCCGAGTCAGGAACTTACCGATTTATTTCTAAAACAAGCCAACGATCAGGGCTTAACCAGCTTACAGGGTCACCGCAGCGTCGGTGGCATTCGTGCCTCGATCTATAATTCCATGCCACCGGAGGGAGTATTAGCCCTTCGTGATTTCATGAATTCGTTTTATACTCAGAATAGCAATTCGCGTTAAGAACACTCCCGCGTGACACTATACTTGTCGTGCAAACCGTAAAACCACCTCGGGTTGAACGCACATCGTCAACAAGACTAACACCATGCCAAAAATTATCGTACTCGACAACATCGCCCAACAAGGGCTTGCCATTCTAGAGCAACATGCCGACATCGAATATGAAGTCTGCACAGGTCTCGCAGGTGACGATTTACGTAATGCCTTGCTCGAGGCTGACGGAGCGATTTGCCGCAGCGGAGTAACATTGACCGAAAAATCGATGATCGGCAATTTACGACTCAAAGTCATCGTGCGGGCAGGTGTCGGAACAGACAACATCGACAAGGCTGCTGCCACTCGGCAGGGTATTATTGTCATGAACACTCCGACTGGGAACACATTTAGCACGGCCGAACACACATTGACCTTGCTGCTGGCTCTTTCGAGAAACGTTGCGCCTGCCTTCCATAGCCTCCAAGCAGGAAAATGGGATCGTAAAAAGTACATGGGTACCCAGCTCGCTGATAAGGTCCTCGGTATTGTTGGCCTCGGACGCATCGGCATCGAAGTGGCCAAGCGTGCCATAGCATTCCAAATGGAATTGATTGGGTATGATCCATTTATAACGAGTGAACAAGCCGCAAAAATTGGTCTCGAGCTTTGCGATTCGGTGCATGACATGTTGCCACGAGTTGACTACTTAACAGTCCACACTCCATTGACCGCAGAAACCAAAGGGCTCATCGGCCATGCAGAACTCAAGATCATCAAACCAGGAGCGCGGCTAATAAACTGTGCTCGCGGTGGCATCTACGACGAGTCCGCTCTAGCTGCGGGCATCGATGATGGCACACTCGCCGGCGTCGCACTCGACGTCTTTGAAACCGAGCCCTGTACTGACAGCCCGCTATTTCAAAAGCCTGGCGTCCTGTGCACTCCGCACCTCGGAGCTAGTACGGAAGAAGCACAAACACAAGTTGCCGTAGAAGCGGTTAATCTTGCCATCAATTACCTGACCACCGGAGTCATTCGGCACGCCGTGAACATGGCCGCAGTCGACCCGGCTACACTTGAGGCACTAGCGGGCTACCTCGACCTCGCCTATCGCATGGGAATATTCCTCGCTCAATGGCAACAGGGCAATGTCAAGCAACTTACCATCGAATATCGTGGCGAAGTAAGCCAGGAAGATACTAAACTGCTGACTGCCTCACTCTGTGCAGGGCTACTGCAACGAGCACTGGATACAAACGTCAACATTGTTAACGCCAAGGTTCTACTGCAAGAACGTGGGATCGAGCTAAAGGAAAATATCACGAGTGAGATGAGTGCATTTCGCTCGTCAATTACAGCGACTATTGAAACCGACAAACAATCTTACACGGCGGGTGGTACTGTATTTGGAAACCACATGCCACGTTTGATTCAGATCGACGGCATGCGATTAGAATCATATCTCGACGGCAATATGCTCGTGTTTATACATAACGATGTCCCCGGCATTATTGGCCTGATGGGTTCATCGCTAGGCAAACATGAAATCAACATCGCACAAATGTCAGTGGGCCGCGCCATCAGTGACCATCCTGGCGGCAAAGCGATTGGTGTTCTAAATCTCGACAGCATTCCCCCAGCAGCAGTGACTCAGGATCTCGAATCGCATCCGGGGATTCATAGCGCTAAAGTCATCGAGATGCCTGCCGTTGGCGAAAAACCTCCGTGGTTCTAAGTGCCCGGTGTTTACGCACGTCCGTTCTGAATACCCCTTCTTGTGCAAATCCATGCGCTATTAGATACTATTCTCTGATGATTTAAACAATTAAATGTTGCTCGTTGAAATCTATGAGCAACATAGAGCCATAAGGAATTTATTATGTCGCGCCCCGAAGCAGTTACATTTAAAGGAACTCCACTTACGTTAGCCGGCGAAGCTGTCACCGTTGGGCAACCCGCTCCCGACTTTACCATGCACTACTGGGAAGATGGGCTCCAAGCCATGACCAAAGAGTGCTTGCTCGGTAAACCAACGCTACTCAGTGTCGTTCCTTCCCTCGACACCCCCGTCTGCCAGATTCAGACTAAGCAGTTTAATGAAGCCATTGCTGGCCTCGGCGACCAAATCAATGCTGTCACCATATCGCTCGACCTGCCGTTCGCTCAAGGACGTTTCTGTGGAGATGAAAACATCGAGAACATCCGCACAGCCAGCGACTATCAAGACCGCACGTTTGGCAACAACTGGGGAATGTTGATCGAAGAAATCAAGTTACTTGCTCGAGGCGTTTTTGTTCTCGACGCCGAAGGTGTTGTGCAATACGCTCAAACCGTTACCGAAGTAACCGATGAACCTGATTACGATGCTGCAATGGCCGCACTAAACGGATTGTTATAAACACCTACAGCATCATTGACCACTATCGGGTACGCTCTGCTAACAACGGCAGAGCGTGCCCGTTTTTTTCAGTTAATAGACGTTCAAACCGTACAAGCCAAGAACAAATCCGCGGCCCGCATTGTCCGACCCCTGCTATTCGCCAGCGAGCATCTCTTGCAATACCTGTCGAGCTTTTTCGACCGCCGTTGCAATTTGTGACGGATCATTGCCGCCGGCTTGAGCCATATCTGGCTTACCACCACCTCCGCCACCGACAACGGGAGCAACTTCACGTACCCAATCGCCAGCATTGATTCCTTGAGCCACCAATTCTCGGCTGACTCCAGCGACTAATACAACTTTGGAATCACCCTGGGCACCGAGTAGCATAATTGCCGAACGCTCGGTTTTCTTGCGGATCTGATCAATCAATTGTCGCATCAAATTAGGATTAGCGCCACCAATGTCAGCCACCACAACCATTGCGCCGTCGATTTCTTCACCCTGTTCCAGCAAACGGTCGGCTGAAAGATCCTCACTTGTCGCCTGTTGTTCAATCTCTTCCTTTAAACGATCACACTCCTGCAACATTGCCTCCACACGCGACATCAAATCAGCCACGGCGACATTCAACAAGCGAGCGCCCTGTCGCAATGCACTCCGCATCTGCTGGTAGTTTAACTCCACTGCAGACGGTGAACCCTCAGTCGGCGAATCCACTTGTTCCGCCGCTCCACCTCCCGCTAACTGTTTCTTCAGTGCTCGCACTCGTAAGGCCAATACCTCGATACACTCCAGCAATCCACCGCTACCGGATTTGTCGCCGTCCGGGCTTAACAACCCTATTAGCTGTTCATACAGTTGTGTCATTTCTACATGATGTTTCTGACAACGTTCGCCCGTCAATGCGATGATGCGACGAGTGCCAGCGGATACAGCTTCTTCCGAAATTATTTCCACCTGTAAAACATCCCCCGTATTGGATAAGTGTGTACCTCCACACAATTCACGAGAGAACTCTCCCATCGTAACCATCCGCACTGGGTCGGGATATTTCTCACCAAACAACATCATTGCACG
>DTSG01000208.1 GCA_012965455.1 Planctomycetaceae bacterium
GAGGAAGAAATTGAGTCCCCTGTGGACGCTGAGTCGAACATCCAAGCACCCAGCGCAAATACAGCTACTTCCGCTCCAGTCGCAACTACTCGCCCTCATACTGCGGCGCCTATTCTCGCAGGTACTCGCCGGGCGAAACTAGTACAGACTCATGACGAAGATGACGAACTTGAAGCGGAATTAAGCGAAGTCGCCATACGGAACGCTCCGCCATGGTTAGTCAGCCTCCTAGTACACTTAGTCATTCTCATTGTTTTAGGTCTGCTGATGCTACCCGATCTCCTCGATTCGCCCCTAATGCTGGAGGTCGTTTACGCCGAAAAGCTGGGAGAACAACTCGATGATGCGGTCTTGCAATCGCCCGTAGATCAAGTCCCCGATATTGTTGAACCCATATTGTCTGAGGATGATATGCCTGTGGAAGATCCTCTCGCGGCACCACCAGACATTACTCCTGTTGATATCTCAACCAACCAAAGCAGTAAAATCGAAGCGCCGTCCATTGGCATGGCATTAAGTGGTCGCGAGAAAGGCATGAAAAAAGCGCTGCTGGCCACCTACGGAGGAACGGAAACAACTGAAAGTGCTGTAATCAGGGGTCTCGAATGGCTCAAGCGCAATCAAAATCGTGACGGTATGTGGAGCCTTTCTGGAAATTACAGTCTGGGCGCACCAACTGAAAACCGGGCGGCCGCTACCGCCATGGCCTTGCTAGCATTTCAGGGGCATGGAAGCACCCATAAATCCGGTCCCTATCAATCCGTTGTCGCTCGAGGATGGAATGCCCTTCTCAAGAAACAAGACGCCGAAGGAAATTTTTTCTTTACTGGCGGGCATCACCATCGACTGTACACACACGCGCAAGCCACTATAGCGTTGTGTGAGCTCTATGGTATGACCAAAGACGAAACACTAAAAGCACCCGCCCAAAAGGCGCTGTCCTATTGTTTTGCTTCCCAGTCACCGCAAGGCGGGTGGCGGTACTCACCCGGAGGCGCGTCTGATACCTCCGTAACGGGATGGTTTGTGATGGCCCTACAAAGTGGTCGCATGGCAGGTCTAACCGTTCCGGTTGTAAATCTGGATCGCATATCTGCCTATCTGGATACTGCCACGACCGACGCCGGCATCCGCTACGCATATATGCCTGGTCAAAGTGATACATTGTCGATGACAGCTGAAGGCCTACTTTGTCGACAATACCTTGGCTGGAAGCAATCCGACCCCAGACTGGTGCAGGGATTAGACTATTTAGTCAATAATCCCATCCGCTTTGCCGACATGGACGTCTATTACTGGTACTACTGTACGCAGGCAATGCATCATATGGGGGGCGCACATTGGACTCAATGGAATTCAGTAATGCGGCAATCAATTCCGGAGGAACAAATAAAGACCGGAAACGAACGCGGCAGTTGGGAACCAAGCCGCGATAGGCACGGGCATCTCGGTGGCCGATTGTATACGACCTGTCTTTGCATCTACATGCTGGAGGTCTATTACCGACACCTGCCGATCTACAAACACCGACTGAACTGACGTTTCACTTAGTCATCAAACGACTCATCGATGATTGTCTTGTAACGCTGCCGAGCATGATCGTAGGCCAACTTCGCCGCCGCTTGATCGTCCGCTCGCATCCGTCCTACCTTGGATTGCCAACAGACATCAACTGCCTCCAGACACCACTGGGCACTTTTTTTGCTCGCGCGAATAGGCTCGCCACCCACCTCAACGAAAATTGGATTCGTATGCGACGTAGCAAAAATACGGATAGCAACCCAAGAAGATTTTGTCAACGAGTAGTCAAAAATGAGTTCATTCACATTTCCGTCGGCAGTGATCATTTGTGTTTCTACTACAGCGCCATTTACTATCAGCTCAACTGGTACCTTGCGGCTCGTACCAATTCTCGCGCGTTCGATGTGCCAGTAGGGTTTGGCACGCAGGGGCCGGTTTTGCAAGTCGCCCGTTGGGTTTTGCGGCAGCAAGGCGGCAGCGGAAACCGTCGCTACAAGTGGTACGCTCTCCGCAAGCGTTAAGTAGCTGGCGCGACGATCGCGACCCTTCTCTCCGACGCCCAGACCGTTCACCTTAAAGTCGTACAAGTGGCTCCTACCGTCACCAACATAACTCCGGCCATCCTTAATGCCCTGAACCCAATCATCGAATTTTATCTTCCTCTTAGCAGGCAATTTCACGTACGACCGACCTAGCCCTACACGCTCACCATAAATACAGGGAAAGTCTGTTTCACCACTGATTCTCGTGTCAAAACCGCAATTTAATGTGTGATACCAAATACTTAGTTCCCAGATGATCGGAGTATCTACGGCAGAGATGAAATCCACGACGTCGTGTGTGACGTCAACTATGAACTCGTTCGCCCCAATACCGTCAAATTTCGGCATCTGAAAACTCGGCAACACTTCTTCTTCAACCATTAGCCCCCAACCACTATGAGAGAATCCAACGACACCACCCTGTTCCTTGCCCCACTTCAATACCGGCAGGTCCCAACTCGGCCACTCTTCAATTGTCGTGGTGTTGGGGTAGTCATCTTCAGATAGCCTCAGCAAACATAGGTGCCCAGCGTGAGAGCTTGGGAAACCGGAAACTTCGATATCATAGCGCATCACGTTCTTACGAGTGGATAGTTCGTGGTTCCGACCTTCAAAAAAATCTTTTTGGTAATACCAACAAGGGCCCCAAGTCAGGACACAACCGACCTGCAGGTCCTCGCCAAGTATGTGCCGCATCATCGCCGCAGGATTAACACCCTGTGTGGGCGAATCATAGTGCGCACATCCCGCAGCATGAATGTGGTGGTCGCCTGAAACCCAACCGTGATCCACTAGCTTAATCCAGCGCTTCAAATCAAAGTTTAGTTTGTGCGTTTCCGCTGCTGGAATGGATACCGATCGAGTTTCAACAAGATATTCTGGTCCACGGGTCACGCGAAACGTATAACTGCCGGCTGGTAAGGTTATACTTTCGCCGTCATACCGATAGATTTGATCGTGAAAATAGAAGTCTGGTTCTAGTCGTCGTAACCGTGACGGAAACACGCGCCCCTGGGTATCCGTAATCACAAATTCTGCAACCGTCGGCGACCCGTCCTCGTCGTGAACTTGCAGTTGAACATCCACCCCCTTGGATATGGTGAAAAGTATCGCAACCGAACTGCGGAATCCCAAATCCTGAGTTCCCTGACCTGCATCAAACGTCAACACTGCTTCACGTTGCCCGGCGTCGCGAGAGTAAATTCCTACGATGCGATATTCCAATAGTAAACCGCTCAACTTGTCGGTAAGTGGCTGTTTGTCGAAGCTTTGCAGGGCCAGCCAACGATCCTTGACGTCGTTCGGAGTAATACGTTTTTCATCGGGTGCATGTTGCCCTCGGCTTCGAATGTAAACCGGACCATTTTGGGGACTGTTGAAGCGCAGCGGCGCTGTAATGCCAGCTTCGTTGTGAACTCGGATTAGGAACACTGTCCATCCGCTTTGCACAAGCAGCGGTTTGGCTGAACCAGCTGCCACCTTGACTCGGCTCTCTGGATTGATATGAATTTCCGCTAGTGTCCTAGCAGCGAATAACGACTGCACTGCGACGGCATAATCATCGTCGTTTCCGGCGGAGAGTTTTGCGAGTGAGGCTTGTTCGTCTTTCGTCAATTGTGCCCCGACGTATGACAGAGCCTCGACTACGCGCTTGACTTGAGCGCGGAGGGGTTGCACCGGTACGTTCTCC
>DTSG01000209.1 GCA_012965455.1 Planctomycetaceae bacterium
GTGCTTTTTCGTAGCCACGAATGACCACGAATCCTGCTGCGGCGGGACAGTATTTCCCCCTTCGTCCGTACAAGCAGTTACCGTGTCCTCATGGTTGGTTTGGCGAGTACTTGTCGGTACTGCTTCGGCGCTATCAGCGAATCGGTGAGTTCCGGATCGTAGGCGGTCCAGGTTTCGCGAAACTGAGGTGCCGTGACGTGACGAAAATGCCGTCCATCTTTCCAGTGCGCCTCATAGATGTTGCGGCGAAAGTCTTTGCGAGGGATTTGGTGCAGCGACTTTAAGGGCCGCCAATCACACACTCGGTAACGACTCTTGAGCGGACACCATTTGTAGAACACAACCTGTTCCATGACGAGACGCCCGTGCTCATCGAAATGGTGGTTGACTTCAATCAGGTCGACCGAGTCGGTGATTGTGACTTCGGCGGTCGTTCCACCAAAGCTTGATAAAAGCAAGGCGACAAATTGAGCAAGTGCGGTCATGTGAAAGCTCCGTCTGGTTTGAGGCTGGAGTATGTGTCTCGTTGCAATGCTGCCGAGTGTTCTAAGGGGTGTCTTTGTACTCTCTCATGTTTACGTAGTGAAAATTCCCACCCGTTGCTGCGGCAATCTTAATCATAAAATTTGTTTCATCTTGGAGTGGTCCAAAACCAAATTGAATTGCATGGACGGTCGTCCGCGATCCGCAGTGTCGGGTGAGATCGCCTATTTGAGCGCGGTTTAGTCCTGGATCGCCACCATCGGTAAGCAAGAAAATAACATCCGGCTTAAAACGCAGTGCGGCGAGTAGCCCCATCTCGTGATCCGTACCACCGAATGCGGCCAAACCATTAAAAAACGGGGATATGGTTTGCAGTATTTCAGGTGTTGATTTGGCTAGTATGTTTCCTTTTTTGAAGTACGTTGGGCGGTGATGATAGGCAATGATATTAAAATGGTGATGTTGCTTATCGAATCCTTGTAGCGTGGATATTATTTGCTGCTGAGCAGCTGCCATAGCATTGAGACCTTGTCCGCCCATACTCTTGCTGCGGTCGATGGCAAAAACAAACTCGTGCCCCACAGCCGGTGCACTACCAAAGAGTGAAACCTGCAGTCGCGGGCCACTAGGACCGGAGACGTGTGGTAAGCGTGCCTGAGCTGCTGCGATGGAAGCAGCTGACGGGTGGTCGCCTTTTACGCCGCCCGCAAGCTGGCTCGGTGACAGTGCATTTTCGATCGCTCCAAAGGCAATCGGAGCGTTTAACTTTGCCATGCCAGGGAGGGCAATGTCGGGCAGTTCTAGGTCGGGTAGTGCCTTGGGTGCCGCTGCGCTGCCGCCAACGTTGTCGACCTCTTGGTTGTTTTGCTGATCGTCGGTTGTCGCGGGCAGATCGGATTGTTGAAAGTACTCCGTTGCACTCGTATTGGGGTTTTGGGCAATAACGATCCCGACTTCACGCGTTGTCTCACTGGCGACGATGCCTTGGGGACGGCTTTGAGTCCACAATAGAGCGATTGCTACAAACAAAACGACGTGGAGGATCACCGAATAGATCCATGCGTAGTTCGATTTGTGAGGATTGGATTGCAAGCTAGTGGTTCCTGGCGTGATGGTTTACTGCGATGCGAGTTTAAGGAAAACGGTTGCAGTGCAGCAATGGCTAACGTAGCGGGTACTCGATCAATGGGTAATTATAGGCGCTGATTGACAACTTGGATTATTAAATAAATCGACCAGAACGGTCATGTTCACCAAAACTTTTCGGTGTTGTCGTGAAAGTGACCTTGACCCATACGTCAAACAACATTAATTACAGCCCACAAAGGAAATTCTTGCGGCGTGAATTGTAAGTAATTTCATTGTTGAAAGTGGCTGGGGGATGCACTTTTGCAGGTTAAAACGTCGATTTTTCGTTTTCAGTCCGTCAGCTTGGCAAAATGGTGGTTCATCCATGTTGAAACAGTTCGCAGATAAAAGTGGCCCTCGCGGGAAAAAAATGAAAAATAATTCTTCTCAATATTTACTATGCCCCAACAGGAGTTTTGCATTGAAACCGGTATATCGAATTCTGATTGCAGCCTTAGCTGTGAATCTATGTTTTGTGGGCCTCACACAACAGACGGTTGTGAAAGGGCAGGCCACGGTAACTGATAACAAAGCAATTCGCACTGAAGCAGGGCAATGGCTCAAGCTAGCCAGACAAGCGATGCAAGAAAGCAATTATGCATTGGCCAGCGATTACGTAGTTAAAGCTGAGCAATTGAATCCACAGTACGATGCGTTGACCGTGCGGTTTGAGGATACACCGCAGAAAGTGCGAGCAGCGATCCAAGCTGCTGTGGGACAGCCAACGGCACAAGTCACTGTTGGTGACAGCCCCCAATTAAATCAAAATGCTGCGGCACCGACGCTAAATGCTCAACAGGCAAAGTCACAAGCTGTGGCCGCTTTGAGCCAGGCTCGCAATGCGATACAAGCAAACGATGTAAAGGCGGCTCTAAGTTGGTATCATCATGCTGCTAGTTTCGGTGCACCTTTTGCTAATAATGAATATGGCCCTAACCAGTTGGCTGCGGAATTGCAACAAGCTGGTGTGCCCCATAATCAATTGATAATTCGTCCACGGACGGCGGTTGCAAATGTTGCGGCTCCAAGTGCCAAACAGCAGGTGTTGCAGTTGTTGAGCGTTAGCCAAGCTGCAATTGATCGTGGCGATTTCGTTACGGCTCAGCAGTCGTTGGCTCGAGCGGAAGGCTTACGAGTACCGGATAGTGCCTTTGTCGGTAACGAGTTGCGAACTTGGCAAGTACAATTGCGTTTAGATAAGATGACACCTGCTATAGCAGCACAACCAGTTTCAGGGCAACCTGGCGTTGGTGTTATTCGGCCAAGTATATACAACCCGACTCAAAACCCGAGTCAAGTAACGGTTGCTTCGAGTTCAACACCTGCTCAGTTTGGTGGTAATGAGAATGTTTCAGCTCAAGCTCGCGGTTTGTATCAAGAAGGTATTGCAGCTCTGCGAGCACAGGATCGATCGCTAGCCTTAGCCAAGTTCCAAGAGGCTTGGAGGTATGAGGCCAATGTTGACCCTGTCCTGCGTCGAGATTTACAAGAAAAGATTCGTTTGATTTCAGCTGGTTTGAGTCGGAATAGCGGTGCCTTGGAAGCCTCGAATCCGCTTAACCAGATTGATGCAACACAGCAATTGTTACGTCAGAAGTTGTTTAGCGAAATTATGGCGGGGCAGAAGATTGCTGAAGATATGACAGCAGACAATCCACGCGGTGCGATGGAAAGCATGTTGGCCATGCGAAATAAAGTAGAAACCGCTGGGTTGGACCAAGCCAACAAAGGGCGCCTGCTAGCGATTATTGACCGCAGTATTACAAGCTTGGAGCAATATTTGGCTGAAAATCTGTCGGATATTGAACTCGATGAAAAAAATCAAGCCACGCGGGCACGCGTTAAACAAGCTCAGGTTGATGTCCAAGCAAATCGCGACGACATATCAATTTTGGTTGATGACTTTAACTCATTGTTGGACGAGCGACGCTACGCTGAAGCTGAAGTCGTTGCTAAAAAGGCCAAAGCGATCGCTCCTGATGACGCTGTTGTGCAGAATATGATCTGGAAGAGTAAGTTCATCCGCCGACATGCTGATCAGCAGGCCTTTGGTGACCTGTACGAACAAGCGACATTCGACGCTCTGGAAGACGTGGATCGTTCGAAATTACCAATGGATACTCGATTGCC
>DTSG01000210.1 GCA_012965455.1 Planctomycetaceae bacterium
AAAAACGGCACCACGCTCATTTGAATTCAATCTCTCCTATTCATCAGGTAGATCCGGGGGATGCTCCTACACTATTACTGCATGGCGACGCGGATAAGCTGGTACCGTTACAGCAATCACAAATTCTGATTAAGAAACTGAATGCCGCAAAAATCCCAAACCGATTGATTGTTAAGGAGGGTGCCAGTCACGGATGGGTGTCCGATGACGATGAACTGAAAATCATTTCCGATTGGTTCATGTTGCATCTGTCGGAAAAAGCTGTCGATCCACCGTGTCAGTAGCTTGAGTTGGTCGACAATATACAGCTTGAGCAATCGCGTTATTAAACTACTCGAACGGGAAATTCAGTCACGGAAGTTCGGCGATTCTGTTGCGGCAGCCGAGCCGACGCCGCTAGAGAACGTGTGGTAACTACCCGTTGCCGACATTCAGGGCGCAGCGGGTGATAGGACGGCTGCCGGATACGGTGTGGCAGTGGGGTTATCGTATGGAATCAGGTAGCGAGGATCTGGCTTGACGTCAGCAGGAGCACCGCCCAGCGAGCTGATCATCCTGCGGCCTCGTCCAGCTGGGTTGTATCGTGCCGTCGCCGGCAGAGTGTCTACCCACGCATCGAGCTTGTTGCCCATTTCAATGGCACGTTCTGGCTGCTGATAGATAAGATTCGTCAGTTCCGCAGGATCGTTGGCGATATTGAAGAGGACTGTGGTATCGTCTTTTCGCCAAAGTTTCCAGTCGCCCATGCGTATCGCCTGGCCAGTATAGAAATCCCAGTACATCGGCTGACTGCGGGTAATTGACGCAACACCGCCGGTCAGCCGAGGCATGAGGTTAACACCGTCGAATTCCGCCGGAATCTCACCACCGCCTAGCGCAACAGCTGTCGCTGTAAAATCCAGAGTCGTGACCATTTCGTTGATCACCTGCCCCGGCAAAATCTTGCCTTTCCAATAGGCGAACATCGGCACGCGAATGCCACCTTCATGCAGCCAGCCTTTCACACCGCGCAGGGGTACATTATTGGATCCGTTCCAACTGCCGATTTCGCTGTTGTGGGTCTGCTTCCCCGGCGCTCCGTTGTCACCGGCAAACAGAATCAGTGTATTTTCCTCGAGGCCATGCTTGCGTAGCGTCTGAACTAGGCTGCCGACGGCATCGTCCATCGCTTTCAGTAACGCCAGGCCCTGACGCCGGACATCGTCCTGCTCGTCGTTATAGTGTGGGTAATTCTGTTTCGGAAAGTTACTGTAATACGGATCGGTTTTTGCGATCATTGGTACATGCGGGCCAAAGATGGGGAAATACAGAAAGAACGGCTTGTTCTTGTTACGCTTGACGAAAGCCTCAGCGAACTTGCCCTGTAGAATGACACGGTTCTGAAGCTCTGGGGGCCACTTTGACTTCTTCTGATGTGGAACTAGATTACCTTCGAGATCAAGGTTGGTGCTGCCCGCTGTCATCGGACCCACCCAGTACTCGTCAAAGCCGCGACCGCGAGGATCGAATTTCATATTTGGATCGTCATTGGGACCGCAGTGCCATTTGCCGGAGAACCCGGTCACGTAGCCCAGTTTTTTCATGCGATCGGCAATGGTTAGCAGCGGCTTACCCGCCATATCCGTGCCGGCGGGATATACTCTGGGGAGGTTCCCGACACCAGCGCCGGCATCCGCCTTGTTGTCCGCGAAACCAAATTCGTTCTGAATACGACCTGCCATCAAGCCACAGCGCGATGGGCGACACTGGGGTGCGGAACTGTAACCGGCTTTCATCAGGGTGCCGCCTGTGGCCAGGGCATCCATATTTGGGGTGTCGACATTGCCGTCGATCCCATGAATGCCGAGGTCCGTGTAGCCATGGTCGTCCGAATAGATGATGATAATATTCGGCTCAGCGGAGGCGGTGAGCGTCAGCGATAACAGTAATAAACAAACACACTGATAGTTCTTCATGGTCGTTCCTATTATATATCCAGTTTCACCGCTACTGATCCATTGCATCGTCTAGGTCTATTTCCTTGCCCAGCGGCGGGGTGATCACGGAACTACTCCGATTTCAGTGGCTTCACGTCAAACCACCCTGCGGCTTTGGTCGCCTCAACAAGTCCGTCGGATCCCACTGACAAAACCAGCGTTCCGGTAACGCGCGGGCCTCCGCTTTTGGTTTTCGCGGCGAGAGCGACATTCTCCCTGGGCTTATTCTTCTCGCCTCGATGAGGATGATCGCCGATGTAGCCCCCGCTGTACTCAACATCGAACTCGAGGAGTTCCAGAGTCATTTCCTTGGAACGCACCGATCCTCGAAGATAATTCAAATCGGTCTGAGTACCCCAGAGGGCCCCATGCACAATCTGCCAGATGCCATCCTGCTTCTTCACCGTAATCCGGTGATGTTCCCCGCACAGATAGACGTGCACTCCGTGCTTGACCATGAGTTTCCACAGATCTGAATCGGCGCCGCCGTCCAACATGCTCGCGCTGGAGTTTTTACTCCGTACAGGCCCGACAATCGGAAGGTGACCCTGAACAATGATAAACTCCGCATCCGCATTTACCTTAAACGTCTTTTCTAGCCAGGCCAGTTGCTCTTTGCCAACCGTGTAGCCAAACCGCGCCCCTTGATCCTCGAATGTATCAAGTGTGACCACCAGGAGGTTGCCCTTGCGGACGGAAAAGGCGCGCCCCATGTGATTCGCGGGTCCATTCCTCGGCATACCCATCAAGCGGGTGAATTGCTCACCAAAGGCGCGGGCGATGTGACCGATCTTTAGACCTCCATCATCACCATATTCATGATCGCCCGGAGCGAGGTATAGTGTCATTCCTCGATCGTTGAAACGCTTCGTGAATCCGCTCCAGTATTCCTCCGTTTTCCTTTTTACCTGCGCAGCGTCGTCCCACCAGCGAGCGTCCATGATGTCGCCTGCATTCAGGGTGAAATCAGGGCCCTCTTTCTGCAGGCGATCAAAAAACCAGTCGAGCGTATCCTCCCACCCCGGCTGGGGATTACTGATGTTCCAATTGAAGATATCCGGTACACTGGTGAAGCGAATTTCCTCTGCTCGGCTCTCCGGTGAAGACAGAAAACCGCCGCACAAACAAAGGGCAACCACTGCGCAGAACTTCGTGGCCGACAGACCCTGGAGAATTTCTCTTCGTGGGTATTTCATCATTTGAATTCCTAATTGCGTCGTTGACGGGTAATGACGAACGGGTCAATCGACCAGCTTGTGTGTGCTTTTGAGTCGGTTGGTGTATTCCAGGCCTTTAACTTATCGCATTTCAGCACCCATTGGAATCCCGTGATCCACTTCCATTGCATGTAGCTACATGTGTGGACCGTGCCTCATCAAGCACTCCGTGTTGTGATTTGGTAGGCTGGTTAAATGGGGTCTCGACGAGGTCACGTTTGAAATAGTCCATGTGTTGGATCGTTGACTTGATGAATTGCGGAATGTGCAATTAATCCAGACAAGACGTCAGCGGTGAGTGTTTTTCAGCACGTAGCTTACGGATCGACAGCGAACGCGCGCAACGCGTCAAGCGCGACAATTTCCAGAGCGCGTTGATGTGTGGACTCAAGAACGACGTGTGGAGCCATGTTGTTCTGGTAGGCCTCCTGCCAGCGGGCGGCGCAGAGACACCAGCGGTCTCCGGGTTTGAGACCGGAGAAACCGTGTTCCGGCATGGGGGTGGAAAGGTCGTTCCCAGCGAGTTTG
>DTSG01000211.1 GCA_012965455.1 Planctomycetaceae bacterium
GAGTTTTTTAAGGTTAATCACGACGATGTGATTAACCTCTTTAATCAAATGGAGCGACGCGAAAAACAGCTTAAGACAGAGGCGATGTCGGGAGTGACTAGCTTGCGAGCTCAAGGATTACAATTAGAAAACGAAATTCGATCAAGCCGTGCCACAATGCTGGCTAGTATTGATTTGATTTGGGAAGGTTTGGAACGAGAACTCAATGCTTTAGGTACTCGTGCCCCGTTGCCCTTAGGGAGAATTAATGCGCCAGCGATTGCTGTAAATCAACTCGATCGCTTTATACCTTGGTTTGATATAGTCGTTGGCATGGGTTTGCTACTCGGGCTATGCACCCCCGTTGCCGCATTGGCAGGCGCTGGGTTTTTGTTATCCGTCATCTTAAGTCAATTCCCCGGTTCCGCTGGGGCTCAACCTACTTATTACCAAGCAATAGAGATGTGTGCCCTGTTGGTCATTGCATTTACTGGAGCGGGTAAGCACGTTTCACTAGATTCGATTCTGGGTCACTGTTATTGCTGCCGTAAGCACACAGCTAAGTCCGAGAATCAGACAGAGGAGAAAGAATGAATCTTACACCAGAAGAAAAAGAAGTTGGTAAAGGTAATTATTATGACGCGATCGGTCATACTCGACGTGATTTCCTTAAGACTATCGCTGCCTCTGGAGCTGTGTCGGGTGCCGGTTTAGGGGCAGCTTATTTCGGCTACTCGACGGTCGCCGAACCAATTCGCGTCGGTGTGATTGGTACTGGTGACGAAGGTAGCGTGCTTATCGGAGCGCTCAATCCAGAGTACGTGCAAGTTGTGGCAATCGCTGATTTGCGGGAGTACAACATACATCGCGCGTTTCATGGTGATTATTCAAGTCCCGCAGCGATGGCAGTCCGACCTGGTTTGATGTCGAAATACGGTTGGAACACGGAATCCGAAGCCCGCAAGCATGTAAAAGTACATACCGACGGCTATCAGGAATTGTTAGCGAATAAGGACATTCAAGCAGTGATTACTGCTGTGCCATTGCATTTACATGCCCAAGTAGCAGTTGATGCAATGCTGGCGGGCAAGCATGTATTGACCGAAAAGTTGATGGCTAAGAATATCGCGCAATGCAAGTTGATGGGACGGATTGCAGCGGAGAAGAATTTGTATTTGGCTACCGGTCACCAACGGCATTACAGTGTCTTGTATGACAATGCGGTCAACTTAATACAATATGGCTTGTTAGGGGAACTGCACCATATACGCGCTCAATGGCATCGTGGCAATTTGCCTGGTCGTGATAGTTGGCAAATGCCCGTTCCGGGAGGCGAAATTCCAATCGGAGGCACTGAAAAGGATCGTTTTGACAAAATCCATTCCCAAGTTCTGTCGTTTGAGAGACAGGTGAAAAAGGAAAAGGATCCAGTTGCGCGAGAACTATTAGAACACAAGCTAGCCCAATGGAAGGCCTGGGATAGCGACAGTGAGTTGGTGGAAGAACGAGCGTTGAAACACGGGTTCCAAGAATTTGAATTTCCCGCAGGTCACCGACGTTCCGCGTTGGAAGAATTAGCACGCTGGCGACTGTGGGAACGTACCGGTGGTGGACTTATGGCCGAACTCGGCAGTCATCAGATGGATGCGGCTGGTATCTTTTGTAGTGCTTTACGCCGCGATGGCAAGAAAGCTCAACCGCTAAGTGTGCATGCTGTTGGTGGCCGCCACCTATTTGGCGCCGACCGCCACGTTGAAGACCATGTTTATTGTATGCTGGAGTTTCCTGCTCCAGGCTATGAAGATGCGTTCGATGTTGGTTATGCGGATTTTGGGACCGGTGTTGGAAAAGCAGCGGTGCCCAGTTATGAGAATGATGACAATAAGAAAATCGTGGTTACCTATTCTTCCATTAATGGCAACGGATTTGGTGGGTACGGCGAAATAGTCATGGGGACTAAAGGGACATTGGTCTTAGAAAAAGAAAAAGAGATGATGCTCTTTAAAGGCTCGGACACGACGACTAAAGTTGGAGTGAAGAAAGATGCGGGTGGACCAACGCTCGATACGCAAGCGAGTGGTGAAGCTGCTCCGGTTGCTCAAGCCGCTCAGACGGGGCCGGTTAGTCGAGGTTATACCGAAGAGATTGAGCACTGGGCTTACTGTATTAGCCACCCATCACCAGAAAATCAACCACGCTGTAATCCGCATGTTGCCTTAAGCGATGCTGTGATTGCCCTCACCACGAACGTCGCAATCCGCCAAGGCGCTGACGGGAAAGGCGGACATATTCAGTTCCAAGAATCGTGGTATGACGTTGATGATGATGCGACGCCCGATGGAAGCGATGTGACCCAAACCAAACGCGACTTGCAAGGGTAAGCAATGGTGGGGGAAGTCATTTGTTGCCCGATTGAATAAATTCGACCATGAATTTAGACGAAGCTGAAAATCAGGCAAACTAATCCTTTCCGAACTGGCGGCGGATGAATCCCAAGATGGATAATACGACAATGCAGCCAATGAGTAGCGGTAGAATCGCTTTGGCTGATGGTTTGTAGAGGACAGCCATCAACAGTCCGATCCCGATGAGGATGCCGGTGGGGCCGTTTAACTTTAGCAACAGTTTTTTGACGTCGTCAAATGCTAGCAGCAGCACGCCAAAGAATACCGTGATCCGCAAACTCATCCAAAGCTGAGGGGATCCACGTTCAGGGCCTAAATACCATATCCCGCAAGTGATGAACACCAAAATGATGAACACCGCCGTTAGACGTTTTTTATGATCCATATGCGTTGACGCCAAAAATCCCAAAAAATGAACAGGTGCTGGCAAAGCCGCTAGTTGATTTTATCTTTTAGCTGCGTCAAAAGATTGACCGCATTGCCAATCTCCGTTTTTTGACGCGCTGGATCTTGAGGGATTTCACGCTCAATCGTTAGCGGTCCGGTGTAGCCAATCTCATCCAGTGTTCGCAAGTAATCTTCCATACCAACAGCGCCCTCGTTCAATGGTACTTCGGCACCCCACTCAACACCCGGATTGTCGGCCCATGTTGCATCCTTGCAGTGTACGCTGCGCACCAACGCGCCAACTTGGCGTAAGGCTTCGATGGGTTCACCGGTTCCATAAAGAATCATATTGGCCGGATCAAAGTTAATAAATAAGTTGTCCCGCTCGACATCACTAATAAACTCAATCAGACCAGCGGCTGTTTCTTGTCCGGTTTCTAGGTGCAATTTTTGATTGTTGTTCTGGCAGTGATCTAAAATATCGCGAGTAACCTCGACCACTTCGCCATAGAGTGGATCGGATTTGTCATGGGGAATGAACCCGAGGTGTAAAGCAACAACGTCGCACTGAAGCATATGAGCGAAGTCCGCAATTTCTTTCATCTCTTGAACGCGAGCGGCTCGCTGAGCGGGTGGCACAATACCGACCGTTTCCACAACAGTGGGAATATCAGCATAACTTTCACCTTCGAAACCACCGAATACTGCAGTGAGCGTTATACCGAGTTCGTTAAGATATGCGAGAAACTTTTCTGCATTTGCAGCTGTTCTGGTTTTCTTAGCTGGGGCATGTAATTGAATGGTTGGCACACCCAGTTCGTGAGCTACTTCAATTTTGACTCCCAAACCGGCGTCGATACTTGTAAAAACTCCAATGGGCCATTTTTCCACAGTGCTTCTCCTTGATGTTCACAATGCATCAGTATGATTTTGAATTTTCAGCTG
>DTSG01000212.1:0-4407 GCA_012965455.1 Planctomycetaceae bacterium
AACCTGACCTTCTTGCCCCGCTGAATCATCTAATTGTAATTCGACTGTTTCGTTTCCAAGCTCATCGTCGCTCATTGCAGGCCTCCTTCCATTTCCGCTTCGTCCTGGTCTTGATGATTGTCGTGGTGCACATCAATTTCTGCATCTCCACTTCCTGCCACATCTGGAGTCGATTCTTGCAACACATCATTGATTGATTCCGGTAGCATCCCGTCATGCATATAGGGAACAAGTATTTCACGTAAGTTAACTCGAGCTCTCGATAGCAAACTCTTGATTGCGGAAACGCTCAGTTCCATTGAACTCGCAATCTCTTCGTAACTCATACCTTCAAATTTTGATAGCATCAAAGCCATCCTTTGGCGTTGATTCAACGATTCCATTGCAGCCCGCACAATTTCTGCTCGCTCTACTTGATCGAGTTGTCGAGCGGGCATTAAGGCACTCGCCTCTTTAGCCATTTGGCTCAACGGTTGTACAGACATTTGGCCAGTCGACTGAGCCACAATGTTCACTTCATGGCGACGTGCGAGACTGCGGCGAGCGTTACTCGCTACGTTGTGAGCAATTCTATATAACCAAGTTGAAAAGCGAGCGCCAGGTTGATATCGTTTGCGCGCTCGATAGATACGCAAGAAGACTTCCTGTGCCAAATCCTCAGCCTGTCCTTGACGCCCCACCGTATTTTCAAATACCGAAATCAGACGCACTTGATACCGTGATACCAATTCCTCAAAAGCAGCAGCATTATCATCGCGCACTTCTAACATCAACCGCACATCTGGGTCGAGTTGAGCATAATCAATAATGGCTGAGTCTGATGGTTTCAAACTATAATTTCAAAATTTTCAGGGCAACATAAAAGAACAAATAAATGTCTGAACGACCAACTGCTATAGCTACTGCACTTATCCAATCATATGTTAAGCCTGTTGGTTAAACCAGTTCATCATCCTCTGAGTTTTGCGCTCGTTGTTGTTCCTCGATATAATTTTTCCGCATTTGTGAGTATTCTTCGGCAGATGGCAACACAGACGCTGTTTTACCCTGTTGTACCGCATTATCAAACATTTTCTCTAAAAAGGGACGACACCACCCGCAACCCGTTCCAGCACCCGAACAATCACTAATTTGAGAGGCTCGAACCGGCCTTTCAATGCGAATAAAACTCGCAACCTTTCTACGTGATACATGAAAACAAAGGCAAAGTTCATCATCATCTTGCATTGCAAATCTCCTTAAGGATGCTACGCACCAAAGCCTTGAGCAATCGACAAGCCAATATTACAGGCTAGTAAGTATTGCGCCAAATCTAGAGACTCTGTTACCATATGTACATTGGCTTGCCCACAACCCAGCGACACCGTTGGAATCCCATGTTCTGTAATCCAATTCGCATCTACGCCGCCATCTGCAATTGCAGATATCGGCGTAGCACCTTGGGCGCAAATCACCGACTCAGCAATTTTCACACACGGTTCCGTCGGCTTTAAGCAAAACGATTCGTAATCCAAATGGCCCTTAATCGAGACCGTACCAATTTGCCCCTGCTCATTCTTTACTTGCTTTACAGCTCGCTTGAAGGCCTTTTCAATTTCCTGCACGATACGTTCTCGAAAAGGACGATTGTGGCTACGTGCCTCCACTCGTACAAACACCTGGTCCGTGACGACATTGGTCGCTTCACCCCCTCGAATAACTCCCACGTTAGATGTACCACGACGCTTCCCTTTGCATATTGAACCGTGCCAGCCGTTGGCCTGTAAATCAGCGATCGCCACAGCAGCAATTGCAATCGCACTGACTCCGCGTTCAGGGCACACGCCAGCATGGGCAGCAATGCCGCTAACATCGATGACCATTCGATAGCCACCGGTGGCGCCAATCGTCATTTTAGCGGGTTGGCCTCCGTCCCAGTTAAAAGCCACTCTGGGTTTTCCAAACAAACTCGTGGTAGCAAACCGCGATCCTTGCAATCCCACCTCCTCTTGAACAAACCACACAAATGTTAATGGCGGATGGGGCAAACCCTGTTTGAGTAATTCAATCGCAGTAGATAATATGACGCCACAGCCAGCTCGATTATCAGCGCCCAAGCCAGTGTGCGAGTCAAGCGAAGTAACTTTCTGACCCTTTCGCTGTGGACGACTACCAACACAAATTGGAACGGTATCCATATGAGCGCTAAGCATGCGGTGGGCGGCGGACACTCCGGTAGTACCTGCCCGAGGTAACGTACCTGACATGCGATAGATCAAGTTGCCAACCTCACCTTTAATCCGCGTACGACGGTGGGCGCTGTCAAATCGAATCGCCGCAGCCTCAGCACCCGCAGCCAACAATGAACTGCGAATATATTCTGCAATCCCAGCTTCTTGACCACTGCCTCCAGGAATCGCCATCATCTCGATAACTTGACTATATAGTGCTTCGCGTTCTTTCGCGTTACGTTTGATTTTTGGAGTCTGTAAGGTTTGCAGCCGCACCACGTTTTTCTATTCCTTAAATTGGTTTACACTGAATACCGCTATTCGGGCATCAAGCATGGATGTTAATTGTTTACTTGTCTAGTAGATTGTAGCCTGAACCAACGAATGAACGAAACCGAGAGCCCTATGAGATTTTTTATCGCCGGAATAATGCAGGGTTCGTTAATACCTGCTGAGTTGCACGCTCAAAACTATCGCCGACAAATAAAACAACTGCTGTTATCAACCTTTGACAAGGCCGAAGTGTATGACCCCTTGGCCAACCATAATCAGTCGATTGATTATGATGACGACACCGGTAAGGATACCTTCTTTAATCATAATCGGATGTGTCGAGAAGTCGATTGTCTAGTCGCCTTTGCGCCGACCGCCTCAATGGGAACCGCGATTGAAATGTGGGAAGCATTTCGCAGCGGAAAAATAGTCATCACAATTAGTCCCATGGCGCATAATTGGGTAGTTAAATTTTGTAGCCATTTGATAATTGAATCCGTCGAACAATTTGAACAAGCGTTAAACGATGGTACGATTAAACAGCTTATCGACAACCACCCTCAATCTATCGATCCTCGCGTGCAGTAGTACGTTAAAACAATGCCTCATATTCTAGAATCACAATCTGCTCTTGCAACTTGGCTCGCCGGCCAAAGGGCACCAGCCTTTCGCGCCCAACAAATTCAGCGTTGGCTATTTCAAAGCCGAGCCGCTGCATTCGCTGAGATGAGCGACCTACCGCAATCATTGCGAGAGAGCGCTGCTGCCGAATTCGATATTTGGACCACGACCACTGCCGCGCACCAGAAGTCAAAGGATGGAACAGAGAAACTACTGTTAAGGCTCAGCGACGGGAAAGCCGTCGAGTGTGTGCTGTTGCGTGATGCTGCGAGACGAACGATTTGCATCAGCAGCCAAGTCGGTTGCGCAATGGGGTGTGTTTTTTGTGCAAGTGGTCTCGACGGCGTCGATCGTAATCTGACAACTGGCGAAATCATCGAACAAATGCTCGTGCTACAACGCCTGTTACCTGAAGATGAACGGTTAAGTCATATCGTCGTGATGGGCATGGGGGAACCCTTAGCAAATCTAGACAATCTGCTGCCAGCCTTAGATGTCGCAACGAGTAAAGACGGGTTAGGGATCAGCGCCAGACGAATCACCATTTCCACCGTCGGACTGCCACCAGGCATCCATCAATTGGCCGAACTCAATACCCGCTTTCAACTCGCCGTCTCGTTGCATGCCCCTAATGACGAATTACGTAACGAACTGGTCCCGGTTAATAAGAAAATCGGTATCCAAGCAATCCTTGCCGCAGCCGACCATTACTTCGATGTCTCATCACGACGCCTTACGTTCGAATACGTGTTGCTCGATCAAATCAATGACCAAATCGTTCATGCTCAGCAACTTGTTCGCCTTCTTCAACACCGCAATGCACTACTGAATGTTATTCCGTACAATCAAGTCGCCGGACTACCGTACAAAAGACCATCGCAAAATTCAATCATGCGTTTTCGTGACATTCTTGAAGCTGGAAACATCAATGTCCAGTTTCGACAACTAAAGGGGAACGAAATTGATGCTGCCTGCGGTCAATTGCGGCGCAAATCTGTCGAAATTCAACAAATTGGCGACTAATTGTCCCGTTCACCGCCGTCACGGCTGTATTCGGTTTGCACTGAGTGATTGAATTTCACTATCATACGAGCAACATCTAGTGCGAATCCTGCCATTTCACCTCTAAACCGGCGAAATCACGCTACATTCGTACAATTCATTCAGCTCACGCGACTCCAACAGATTGCAGCAATTCCATGGCGAAAAAGAAGGTGACCAAGAATAAACCAACGGCAGTAAAGAAAAAAGCCACCGCCAAGACTAAAGCGACTAAGAAGAAAGCCGCGCCGAAAAAGAAAAC
>DTSG01000212.1:4417-13046 GCA_012965455.1 Planctomycetaceae bacterium
AAGAGCCTACCACTAAAAAGAAAGTCGCCAACAAACCGGCGACTAAGAAAAAAACTGCTGCGGAAAAAACGTCCGCTAAAAAAGAAACTGTCACCAAAAAAGACGAGGCTGTTAAAGCAGCGCCTAAAAAGCGCCGACCACGAAAAAAGAAAACCTATACTCGTAAAACAGCTATCTGGAATATCTATTCGCCGACAATGAAAATCGTCGCGCAATTTGCTTTTCACGAGGAAAAAGAAGCGAAAGAGAAGCTTGCCAAACTCAACAAAAAAGGCAAAGCCAATCACTGCATGATCCGCAGCAAAATCGAAGAGGAAATCCCCATCGAAGAGATGCCGGTTAAATAGTAGCGACTCTTACTCGCTCTCTGGGGCTTCAATAGCAAATAGGTGGGTCTTGTTAGCGATAAACAAGGTGCCGTTGGCAATAATCGGTGTGCTGTAAATTGAATTGCCCATATTGATCTCTATAATCGGGTCGGTCGCATCATCCGCTAAATCAAAAATAGCAATGTCGCCATCTTCGTCACCGATGAACACATGTCCATCAACGATCAAAGGTGAACCCCACGCAGCAGCAAACATATCGTAGGTAAAATGAACTTCACCGGTTTGAGCATTCAAGCAATGAAACAGCCCGCTGAAATCTGAGATGTAGAGCAAGTCATTCTTAATCGCAACGGTTCCACAACTACGATGCATTTGTTCTTCGAAGCCGATATCACCATCCCCATCTCGATCAACTGCACTATAGTGCCAGATAACAGATGAATTGGGATTGTCACGCGCGATCTGTCCATCTTCTTCAACAACTGCCTGTAAACGCTGGTGATCAATTGTCTCACCACTAGCAACATCCACAGCCAATTCCGGACTGACATCACCTCGCTTATTTGCGTCGATACACCATAGGTGACCAACACCTTCGCCGTGCTCGGGATCCTGGCCAACCGCGATATAGACTTTATCGTCATATACAACCGGTGTAGCAATCAGATTGTTACGAGTCCCGCGACCACCAAGAATCCATTTACTGATTTTCGGGTTTGCATCAAACTTCCATAGCAACTCTCCAGCGCCGTCGTCGCCACCATTGGCTTTAAAACTGTATACCCAGCCGTCACCACCAGCAAAGATAACTTGAGCCACTCCATCTAACAACGCTACTGTCGGCGAAGACCATTGCCCGTGCAAAATCTGAGCTGCTGGAGAACCATCTTTCCACAATACTTCACCCGTGTTTTTATCCATGGCAATAAAGCTAGGTGCATCCGGTGAAGGCAGGTTAAGGTGCGATTCATCGAGTCCATTAGAGGTATTAACAAACAGGATATCTCCAAGTGCAGTGATCGAACAGTTACACATGTTGTGTTGCGAAACTTCTAATTCCGCCATCATGTTGTATTCCCACAGAGTGTCTGCTTCCGTTTTATCGGCGATCGTGACCACTTTAAACAAACTAAGTTTAGGACCAATAATTTGAGCGATCATCGTCCTCTCATTGCCATCCACGTTCGCCACAATGGTCCATTTTTTCCCTGCTGTGTCCGTGCTAACTGCTGCTTCAGCCGGCAATTCAAACCCTGCTTTAGCCACAGCTGCGCGCACTACATCATCAACGGTCCCAGCATCTAGTGCTTTTACTGCTGGTGCTACCGTATCTATCGTGGCGTCTTCGTTGGAGCGAATATCAGCCAATCGCGCGCGTTCACCAACAATTTCACCATCATCGGTGCCGTCATAATATCCATCTAAATCGACGCAGACCACCTTTCCGCGACTAGACACAAACCACACACGGTCTCCTTCGACATACGACGCGCTGCAGATTCCTTGTAGTGGCCAGTCATGCACGCGGCCAGTCGATAATTTTTCGCTCGAATGTTGCCACAAAAACTCGCCTGTTTTTTCGTCAAAGCACAATAACACACCCAAGTCGGTTTTGGCAGAATAGCGAGCAAGGTAACCCCAACTATTATTCGTGCCCACAAGAACCTTACCGCCGCTGACAACAGGGTTGCCGTACGTCTGACTTCCAACAGGTGCAACCCATTTGATATTCCTCTGATTTGCCCAAACACCTGTTTCGCGATTCAGTCGTCCAACACTCCAATCAATTGGAATACCCGTAGCTGTAGGCGTATTATTGCGATATGACGTGCCACCCCATTGCGCCCAATCACCACCGTCGATAATAGGATTACCTTTATCATCAAGCTTAAATGCAAACAGGCTTTCTGGTCCATCAGGAGCAACTGTCGGCACAGCGGTAGGTGTATCCGTCGTTTCGTTTGTTTCGTTTAGGTTGGTGTTCATGTCGGCCGGAGGGATTTCGGAATTGCCCGTTTGACTCGATGAACAGCCTGCAATGGCAGCGACCAGCACAAAACCCAAAAGGAAACAAAAACCTAATAACCCAGCAATTCGCAAATTCTTCATTACTCTATTCTCCGTTCCAAATTATGTTAGCAGTACGGTCCACACTTCCTCCTGTGACGGAAGCGTGTTCCCACGTTATATTTTTGTCTTTTATTCGTCGGTACTATTTGCGGTTACAGAAATATTGTCTACGAATAATTCTGCGTCTTTCGCGTTCCCATACAAGCCTGGACTACCTCGGGTATTGGGCACATCGTCGGTCGCTTCGAGCATCCACGCTGGCGGCTCCTCTTCTCCACGAACCCATACTTTGGCTCGCAAAACCGCGACACCATCTTCGACAGCGGCCTTGAATTTAACTGTATACCAAGTGTTTTCTTTCCAGGTGAAATCGATACTTTTAGCCATGCGTTGCTGAGGCACCCAAGATCTGATTTGCAACTTTTGATTTTCGCCTTGGAGATCAAGAGCGTAGCCCTGAGCAAGCAAACCTATATCCGGCATTTTGTCGTTGGTACGTGCGCCTTGCACGTCAGCGGTAATCGTATAGTTGGATAAATCAGAATAACCCATCCAGCTACGACTTCGAGTTCCCTTGGGGATGGTGGTTATCTTCACCATGACATTGCTCCCGTCCACTTCACGGACGATGTGACGATAACGAGCTCCTACCCATGAAACCGGTGGAGCAGACAATTCTTCGAAATCAAATTTCCAAGGTAACCCTGGCACAATTCGCACTCGGGCAGTACCTATTAAATCTCCTGCGGTTACGGTGATATCAGTCGCAACATGTGCGACATCTGTCGCCGCCGTAAAAGTAGAGCCAGAAAATGTACCATGCTGTTCAGCGGTAAACGTCGCAGCATCCGCTTCGCCTAAAAGTTGACCGACAGCATTGTAAGTGCGAACTTTATATTGAATCTGTTCACCCGGTTTAACCAACGCATCAGCTGGGATAACTTGCAAATGAGCAACGGTTTTATCTTCCAGCGCCGCTTCCACGCCCTGAGGATTCCCAGCACCGATTGCAGATGTTTTCGCTGTGTCTTCTAAACAGTACAACCCACCCGATGTTTGCAGATAGAGGCGCCCGTGAGAAACGATGGGCGAAGCATCCATACTTTCACTAGCAGGCAATCGGCCGTTGGCGATTTTTACTAAACCAGCATCCTCGTCGGTTTTCATAATTGCCCAGTTTCCAGAATTACCGACCGCATAAATTTTACCGTCGGCTACCAGCGGACTACCACGCATCACTCGTCCCAGTGCGATGCGATCCCCAATTTGTTCGCCACTGTTTTTGTCGTAAACATAAATTTTCGCGCGATCATCAAAACAATATATCCGATCGCCAATACTGATCGGTGACGACTTGCCCATCATGACTTCATCATGCTTCCATACTTCACCCGACGATGTTACATCACCTTTTCCGGAAGCATCGATTAACACAACCGCGCCCATCGTCGTACCCGTGATGTTTTCTTCGCTGTGTCCACTAAATACTTGGTCGCCAATGACAAGTGGTGATACGTTAAGCCCGCGTCGGGAAAGCTTGTATTGCCAAATTGGTTGGCCGGTTCGAGGCTGAAAGGCCCAAACCGCTCCATCACCAGAACCAAAAACCAGTGCCTTCTGCCCAACCAACGCAGTGACGGTAGGACTGCTGTAATTCGTGTCATAGGGTAACGGACGCGTTCCGTTGAACCACACGACCTGACCTGTTTTTTTATCAAAGCCGATGAGCCGATGTGCGGGCTTTGCCATGTTGCCATAACCAATCACAATCGCGCTAATAATAACAATGTCATCGACGACCACAGGTGTGTTGGTACGACCACCATAAGTGCTCAACAAACCAAATCGCTCATGCATTGGAACTGACCAAATCGTCTTGCCCGTTTCACCATTGACACATTGGAAATAGCCGCATACGCCGAGAGCATAAATATTGCCCGTCGCCGGATCTGCCGTTACGTTACTCCAGCCAACACGAGTATCTGGGACATCCGACAACCACACGTTAAAACGATTTTCCCAAATCGTTTCGCCAGTCAGTGCATTCAAACATACAATTTTTTCGCCTTCATTGGATGTCTCCCGTTCCGCTCGCGTTAACAAATACAACCGTCCATTCATAACGACTGGAGTACTACGACCACCAATATCCGTCCGCTTCCAACTGACATTACTGCCGGCACCACCGGCTGGGTCCCAGTCATCAATCAGACCAGTTTCAGGGGATGTTCCGTTGTAAGCAGGACCGCGCCAAAATGTCCAATCAACACCCTCTCGCTCACTCGGTTCGCCAACCAATGTTTCCGTCGTTCCTGCAGTTGGTTGAGTCGCTGTTGGTTCCACCGGCAGCGGGTCTTCAGTTTCATCCTCAACCGGTTCTTCGATGGGTGCTAGTTCTAAGGGAGCAGCGGGCAACAATTCTGTCGAATCCGCTGGCGGATCAAAGTCAAAGGAATCAGCGGTAGAATTATCAAACTCTGGTAGCGGTACAAGGGCATTGGGCTGCGATGGAGGATCTGAACAACCACTAAAACCTATGAGTAAACCAAAGCCAAGGGCGATTACAAGGTTCAAGCTAGCTGTGCTCAGCTGGTGAAATTTTGTCTGTTGTCGCATCTCTGCTCCCTAAGGATGAAATCAATATGAAAAGCGGGACTCCCAACCATCTAGGATAAGACGCTAAGCAGGTTGATTCAAGTCTACGGGCACTGTTCCAATACGGATATTTTGTCACCAAAGTAGGTAGTTCATGGTTCGATCAGCACAACCGTTATGCCTTGTTGCGCCAAAGTGACAGCGGGGTTTGATGTTTAATCAAGCCATTCGTCTGCCGGGTCAAATTTTGGCAAGACAAAAATCAAGACTTTCATCTTACCCAACGCACGATGGCGCGTACCGGGCCGAATCATGATCGACATCCCAGGTTTAACGTCGATAATCTCATCATCTAATTGCATTTGGGCATCAGCGTCACATTCCAAGAAATAATACGTTTCCGTGAGTTGCTTGTGATAATGCAATTTCGCAGACATGCATATTTCCGTGACATGCACTGTGCCAGGAAAATCCTCTACGTCCGTAAAGGCTCGGCGGGCAGTTCCACAGGGACAGGGGACACCTTGGATTTGAGAAAAATCCGCTAACTCATATCCGGCAGCCTGTGATGGTTCTGAATTGTTCATTTTCATTCATCCTTAGTCGTAGCCCACGGGTTCTTCCATTCACCCCAATTGTTTAGGTACTGCTCGAAAATCGCATTATCGGTTGCTTGTAATTCTAACCAGCTGCGAGTTTGCTGAACCAATTGTTGTTCACGTTCAAGCGACAATTTACCAATCAGGACATTGGTCCGCAAGAAAACAAAATAGGTGTCCAAAACATCGCAACGACAATAGTTGTTGATTTCCGTAAGCGCACCTTGTTCATACAGATCCTGAACCATATCCCCGGCCACATCCATTTTCCCAGGTTTGCCAATTAGATTCGCAATTAAATTCAATCCGCCATTGAGCCTGGCAGCACCAAAATTAGAAAGAACTTCTTGCAAATCCAAGTGCGCGTGATGGTTGAACCGGTAACGTGGTTGGTCAAAGTTCCGAGCATTCCAAGCAAACCACTCTTTCAGACTCAAGCCATACCTAAAAGCAGCAAGTTCCATGACGGGAATATCAAACGAACGACCATTGAAGGTCACAAATGTCGGTTTTTTGTACGCTTCCCAACCAGACCAAAACAAGCGAGTGATTTCAGCAGGTCGACAGTCTGGTTCATCTAATGCTACTAGGTCCACTAATTGAAATTCCGCGTTCACTTTGCCGACGACTAAGGAAATAGGTAAGTGATAGGTAGGCGGAATAAAATCTGATCCCTTTTCTTCTAACAACTCTTCTCGATACTGAGCAACCGCTGCGGCTGGATCGAGATCGGCCGTCGGATATCTTAACCGCGAGATTAATTCACCATCGGCAATCGACTCAATATCGAAAACAAAGTACTGGATGTCATCCATAGATAGTTTTTTACTCCCAGTCCATCAAAACCATTCCAATAATCTAATCACTTGTATACTACCGTTATTTTGGGTAGTTTTGGACAATTTTTAATCCTCGGTATTTGCATCTGCATTTCGTGCCCACAACATTGTCGTTTGAATCAAAACCTGCCCCTGCAACACCATCTCATCTAAACAAGCCCACTCCAACGGCGAATGTTGCATGTGCTGGCCACTGGATAGATTCGGAGTCGGCAATCCTTTTTCGGTAAGCATGGATCCATCAGTACCACCACGAATGGAACTCAAGCGGACGGGCACCTCTAATTCTCGATGGGCTTGTTCCGCAAACTCAACCGCTCGAGGCTCTACCGGCAAACCATCTGCCATATTGCGATATTGTTTCTGCTGCTCAATGTTAATCGTAATACCTGGGTAGTCCTGTTCCACATCCCGAGCGATTGCTGCAACTAAATCTGCTTTGACTTGCAATTGCTCCGAATCAAAATCTCTCAATAAAACGTCAATCACGACTTCAGCCACCCCGCCCATAACAACATAAGGATGCAAAAACCCGACTCGATCACTCGTTGTTTCCGGTGCTTGGTCCGTAGGCATTCGCTCTAGAAATGCTCCTGCCGCGCGGAGGGCATTGACCATGCGGTTCTTGGCGATTGATGGATGAATGTTGACGCCTTGTACCGTGATCTTAAGTCCATCGGCCGAGAACGTTTCAATGTCAATATCTCCCGCTCCACCGCCATCCAGCGTATAAGCTGCGACCGCTCCGACTTTTTCGATATCAACGTGATTAATTCCGCGACCGATTTCTTCATCGCACGTAAATAGTATACGAATCGGGCCGTGAGGAATTTCTGGGTGGTCGAGAAGATATTGAGCGGATTCCATAATAATTGCGATGCCCGCTTTGTCGTCACCACCTAGTAACGTTGTCCCATCGGTCGTAATTAACGTCTTGCCGATTAACGCTTCTAGTTCGGGCGATTCCGCAACTGTGATTACTTTAGACGTATCACCAGGCAAAACAATATCACCGCCGCCATAAGATTCAATGACTTGCGGCTGCACATGTTCGCCCGTAGTTTCAGGTGATGTATCGAGGTGAGCATTCCAAGCGATTGTTTCCGCATGCGGAACGTTGCCGGGAATCATCGCCCACACCAGTGCATTAGAATCCACGTGTACATCGTCTGCCCCAATCTCATTGAGTTCCGCCAGCAGAATCTCGCCTAGCTGCCATTGCCCTGCACTACTGGGATACTCATCAGTTTGTGCATTGGCAGTCGTGTTAACTCGTACATATCGCAGAAAGCGACTCAGCAATCGTTCGCTATTAAGCGTTGCTTTTTCAACCATCGGTGTTTCATTCTCTTCCAATTGAATCAACGTAATTATCACTCGCCAGAAAACTTGAATCCTGCTGAATCCTGCAGGATCATTCTGTTTTCGCCTGCATCAAACCCGTGGCAAAACCCAACACGTCATCAGATCCCCGACAAGCGTCCATCAACGGGGAATAGTTGCCACTGCGTTCACAGAGTTCGAGCAACGAAGGTGCTAAACCCATTGTTCGTTGATCGGGTTGTATTTTCTCGATTGTAACGGCAATCGCTTCTTCAATTTTGCCAACGCGTGCTAGTAAATCGATATAGGTTTCAATACCGACAGTTCCCCATTGATTGGTATCCACGTTGTCCGATCGCTCTTTGAAATGGTCCAACGCTTCGTCCAAGTTCTCACCCAGCAACGCCTGAAAGTAAAAAGCGTGGTGGCGATAAATATCCTTAAAGGGCTCGTCGCCTTCGTACTGAAACTGCTCATGAAGTTCTTTACCGTACTGCGTTAAGTCCAGTGCCAATCGCAAACATTCTTCATCCTCGAGTATCCGGCTGAGTCGAGTAGTCGACGCCAAATGTGTAGTATCAATATGGTAAGAGTGTTCTCCGAACATACCTTCTTGACCGGCGATCAGTTCGGCGAGTGTGGTGGCGGTCGGCTCTGGCTTGAGTTCGTCCATGGTCAGTTTGCTATCGCCGTCTTGATCAAGCGACTTAAGTGAATTAACAGCATTGGCTATTTCGTCAGCGGAAATTTCACCATCCTGGTTTGTGTCAAGCGCTTGCAATACACTGTCTTGACGAGTTTTAACATCCGCTTTGACATTGGTAAACAGCTCTTGATGCACGTGTCTGAGCAATAGCTGAGCAACAGCCCGTTG
>DTSG01000213.1 GCA_012965455.1 Planctomycetaceae bacterium
GCTCAACAACGATTTCGGAAGAGTCCCCTTGGTGTTCTTCAAATTCACCGTTGCGACTTAGGATAGGGTTTAAATCAAAGAAATTAGTCACGCTTAGCCAGGTGTCTAATCCAAAAGCCGATGGGCTGTGATCATCGTTTTTAAAAATAGGGGCGCCAGGCCCCGTGAATCCATTGAGATGCCATTTACCAAAATGCCCCGTCGCATACCCCGCTTTTTTGAATGCAGCACCAATGGTTTTTTCTTGCAGGTTAAGCGCATACCCATGGTTTAGAACGCCGGTTCGATCATTGCTGCGGCCAGTTAGGACAGTTGCTCGCGTTGGCGAACAATTGGGTGCACCAGCATAGAAGCGATCAAAACGAAGACCGTTTTTTGCCATCGCATCTAGGTGTGGTGTTTTTAGAGCGGGGTGATCGTAATAACCCGTTTGTCCCCACCCCATATCATCTGCCATGACCAAAATAACGTTTGGTTGTTTAGCGGCGAGCAAAGCAGACGGACAAGCAAGCAGTAACAACAGAAGGCGATATGACATAAGAACAAGGTTCCCTTAGAACAGCACAATAATAATCTGTTATTATACATTAGATGCAGACTCAACTAGAGCTTCAGCTAGATAAAGACACCCACACGAAGGACAGATAGAGATGCCGATCAATCAACCGCTTAACAAGCCAACCAGCAAGCTCACATTAGTGATAGTGATTTTTTCGTTGACCACTTGTCTACCGGCACAAGATGGGCAACAAGCAGCTGGCCGAGTCTACCATGATAAAAATTTCAACAACCAATACGACACGGGCGAACCGCTGTTATCAGGGATTCGAGTTTCAAATGGCGAATCGATTGTTACCACAGACAGCACCGGGTCTTATGAATTAGCAATTTCTGACGACACAATCCTGTTTGTCATTAAACCCCAAGGATGGAGAACACCGGTCAACGAGGACCAAATTCCACAGTTTTATTACATCCACAAGCCCGCTGGCTCGCCGGTTGGATATCGGTTCAAGGGCGTGTCACCAACAGGCCCGCTGCCCAAGTCGGTTGATTTTCCACTGTACCCACAACAGGAACCAGATAACTTCAAGGCGATTATGTTTGCGGATCCTCAACCGAGAAACCAACAAGAAGTGGATTATGTAATTCGCGAAGTGGTCGAGGAAATAATAGGCACCGATGCTGCTTTTGGTGTGACGTTAGGCGACATCATGTTTAACAACCTTGACCTGTTTGGACCCCAAAACCAGGGAATCGCGCTGATTGGCATCCCTTGGTATAACGTGATTGGTAACCACGACAATAATGCAGAAGCGCCAAGCGATGAATTAAGCGACGAAACATTTGAGCGGATTTATGGTCCAGCATACTATTCCTTTGATTACGGGCAGGCCCATTTTGTCGTGCTTGACAATGTTGAATGGTATCATGACAAGGCCGGTAAAAAAATGAACTACCGAGGCGGTCTCGGTAAGCGACAGATGACGTTTCTGACAAACGACCTGGCCGACGTGCCGGCTGAAAAACTGGTTGTGCTGCTGATGCATATTCCGCTTCTGAGCACACGCGAGAAATCGAAGATATTTCGTTTGATTGAGCAGCGACCTTTTACGCTGTCGGTTTCAGGGCACCAGCACTACCAGCGACATTTATACCTAGACAAAGAAGACGATTGGCAGGGAAAAACCCCACACCACCATGTGATTAATGTCACAGCAGGAGGTAGTTGGTGGAGCGGGATGAAGCGCTACGGTGGTGCTCCTCACGCTTATAGTCGCGATGGCACACCAAACGGATATTCGATCGTGACCTTTGACGGTAATCAATACGCCTTTCAATATAAAGCAGCGGGCAAACCGGCCAGCTATCAAATGCACATCTCCGCCCCAGCAGAACTATCATCCACAGCGGAACCAATAAAGGTATATGCGAATGTGTTTGCGGGCTCAACAAGAACCCACCTGACAGCGGTTTTGCGCAACAACAAGGGAACGCTTAAAACCCTAAAGGTAAAGCACGCCCCCGATCAACGAGATCCAGATTTAGTTGCTTTGGCAGAGGCGGAAGACCAGCTTCGAACAACATTAGGCAAGCAGGTAACGTGGTCTAAAATGTCTCAACCGATCCCCGCGCACCACCTCTGGGCGATAGAACTTCCTGATGGTCTCAAGCCGGGGGTTTACGCCATTCAGGTGACCGCTGTTCAACCGGACGGGACGCGGCATACAGGCTTGCGAACCTTGCGGGTTGTCGAAAAGTGATAAAGCATTCAACATTCGATATTTTGTTTATTCGTAAAGCGCAGGTTGTAGCGCTGATATTGCTGTTGGTGGGCTTCTTTTTACCCTCCAGCGGTATGGGAATTCCGCTTTGTATGTTTAAACGCCTGTTTAGCCTGCCCTGTCCTGGTTGTGGACTAACAAGAAGCGCATCGAGCGTGCTCCACGGCGATTTTCTGAAATCATGGAGCTACCACCCACTCGGCATATTCTTTGTGGTCGCCGCATTGTTGTTTGTGTTTAATTTAGCCATGCCGCTGCGACCCGTAGCAGTTGTGCGTCGGTTTTTTAGGAAGCACAATGATCCCCTAGAGATGCTATTAATCGCCTTTGCAACGTTCTTCATCGGTTTTGGTGGGGTCCGCCTGATGGCCTACGTAGTGACGGGTGTGAGTTATTAAGCAACTCCGTTGACGGTCCGTCCAGCGATGTCAGTCGCCGTGGAAAACACCACCAACCACAATAAAACAAGCAGCTTTATGATATCTGGATCTACAGCAGGGCTACTTGCTTATTCGCGGTTGAAAATAGTTGGCGAGCCAGTGGTGACTTGCATCACCTCTTGCGGCAAATCGACTCGTAGCCGCAGTTGAGCGAGATCTAACAGAGTGTCTAGACAAGTAGCAATTAGGTTTGGCGAGCGGATAGGTGTGGTCGCTGGTGCTCCACCATCTTTCGCAGACTGCCCGATGATGTGTCCCCGCGGTATTCCAGCGCCGTATAACAATAGTGGCGTTAGGCCACCCCAGTGATCTCGCCCACCACGAGCATTGATTTTTGGTGTGCGGCCCATTTCACCAGTACACACCAACATGATTTTGTCTTGTAGGCCGCGAGCCTCAATGTCTTCAATCAATGCGGCAACAGCGTGGTTAAACGGACTGCCCACGTAGTCCATCCCACGAACCATGCCAAGATTATTAACATCAGCATGCATATCCCAAACAAACGACGTCGTAATCGTAATGAATCCACAACCACGTTCAGCCAAACGGCGCGCTAATAAACAGAGCTTACCAAGGGAATTAGAGTTGGCTTTGTAGTGGTTCCGATTGTTCATGTCTTTCCACTGGTCGAAACGAGTCAGTGGCGAAGTGTCATATTTGGCCACCGTTCGCGGATCTTCTTTGCTGAGATCAAAAGCATCAGCCACGCCGCCGAGCACAACATCAAATGCTTGTGATTGAAAGCGATCCAATCCACTAAGGCTACCGTCAGAGTCTATTTGCCGTCGGATATTGTCAAGCTTCCTCAGAAGCTGTTTTCGATCATCGAGCCGTAAGCGGTCAATGTGTAGCTTGAGATCATCTTGAAATGATCCACCACTGCCAGGCACGAAAGGCTCATAACCCTTACTAAACGGGCCAGCAGAAGCTACGCGGCCAAATTGATCAAAAGCGGCGGGTTCATCTTCAACCACAGAC
>DTSG01000214.1 GCA_012965455.1 Planctomycetaceae bacterium
CTAGTTGGATAATGCTAGAGAATCTCTAATTCCGATAGCCCGTGACGTGATTGAACACGCTCGAGAGGGAACTATGAAACAAGCGGGTGTGGTGATGCGTTTACCCGCAACGAATTACACGGATCCTAACCGCTTTGAGGCCGAGTTGAAGCAGGTCATCAAGCGCGTGCCCATTATTTTGGGTCCTTCTTGTGAAATTCCAAATCCCGGTGACTTTAAAACTCTATCTGTTGCGGGCATGTCCCTCATAGTCAGCAGAATCAAGGATGGTAATGCTCATGCATTGATCAACGCGTGTTCTCACCGTGGTACGTGCCTTACACAAGAAGAAAATGGTAATCGGAAACACTTCACCTGCCCTTATCATGGCTGGAGTTTTTCGAATGCAGGCGATTTACTGGCGATTAGTTCAGAGGCTGATTTCGGTGTGATAGATAAAAATGATTACGGATTAAAGTCACTTCCTGTGTATGAATCGGCGGGGCTGATATGGGCGATACTGAATCCGAATTCCACAGTTGATATTCCCGCTTTTCTTGCGGGCTACGACGATATGCTTGAAGTGTTTGCTTTTTCCGATTGGGTTTATGTATCGAAGCGTACTTTCGCTGGGCCAAACTGGAAGATAGCGTATGATGGTTACCTTGAGTACTACCACGTGCCGGTATTGCATCGTGACAGCTTTGGTGTCGATGCCACCAACCGTGGTCTTTATTATACATGGGGTCCGCATCAGCATATTAAGTCTCCTGACACAGAAAAGGGGCACATTGCCACTGAAACCCTAGGCTATATGACGGAGCTGATCGACAAACCGGAGGCTGAGTGGGACACAGAGACTCTGACTTATGGGGTTTGGACTGTATTCCCTACGACTTCAATTGCCTCGTTTGACGCAGGTGGTCGCGGGGTGATGATTTCACAGATCCTTCCCGGTGAGTCAGTTGGGGAAAGTATCACCACTCAATATTATATTATGGAAAAACCGCCGAGCGATCCTGAAGCTGCAGAGAAGCAATTCGATTTCTTTCAGCAGGTGGTGATGCAGGAGGACTATGCTACCGGCGGTTCTGCACAGTCAGCGCTGAAGGAAGGCGGACTTGATCATGTGATATTTGGCCGTAACGAGCAAGGCAATCAGCACTTTCACCAATGGGTAGATAGGGTTCTGGGCGCGGATTCCGATGACGAGCTCAACTCCTTGTTTGAGAGTGCGGGGCGTACTGGTAACGAGCCTTGCTGATGGCACATCTTAAATTTATAAAGGGAAGTAATAGTATCAAGTATACTGTACAACTTACTTTATGAGTCTTTTGACACCAGAACTACTCGCCAATATTGGCCGCGAGAGTGAACCAAAACGCGAAATCGTGACTCGGCGTGATATCCGCAAATATGCAATCGCCACCAACAATCCACAACGTAAATATCTAGATGGCGACGAAGCCCCACCCATGTTTCATGTACCACTTTTTTGGGATGTGGTTGAGCTCGAACAACTCTCTCCAGACGGAGTTTCTATTGATCCCCTGCTGCCAAAATTCCCGCTGCATCGGGATATGGCAGGTGGCCTCGAAATCGAGTACCTAAATCCAATTCATCCCGGTGATTGGCTCACTTCAACACGAACGCTGACCGACATTTACGAAAAGAAAGGTCGCTCCGGCCCATTGATTTTCTATGAGGTCATCATGGAAATACACAATGACGACGATGAATTGGTAATTCGTGAAAAGATGACGAGGATTTTGCGATGAACGTAGCTGTTGGTGATGCGCTACCTGAACAGTTTCACACGCCCGATAACGTTCAACTCATGTTGTACAACGCTGCGTTGTGGAACGGCCATAGAATTCACTTCGATGAGCCTTATGCCAAAGAAGTCGAAGGCTATCCTGGCCTCGTGATAGCAGGTCCACTATTGGGTGACTGGCTGAATCAAGTCGTTGAACTCTGGTTGGGTGAGAGCGGTCGACTGACGAAGATTGAATACTCGAATCGCGCCGCAAGTTATATCGGTGAAACACTGACTGCCGGTGGTAATGTCACCGCCGTCGAAGGCAACACAATTACGATCGAGGTTTATATCAAGAATGAGGATGGTGATGTGATCGCACCATGCGTCGCAACCGCTGAGATCATCGCATGAGCGCCGAACTCGCCATCGTTGGTGCCGCTGACACAGAAGTCGGCATCGTTCCTGGCAAAAGCCCAACAGAACTTTGTGTCGAGGCATCTCTTTTGGCCTTGGATGACGCTGGTCTTCACAAATCCTCGATTGATGGCCTTATTACCTGTAATTCGATGGCCGAACCGATCATGTATCACGCTGAAGCCATGGCTGAGTACCTACAGATATTTCCACCCATGTGCATGACAGTGAATACTGGTGGTGGCACGACCTTTTCGGTTCTAGCCCATGCTGCGGCGGCGATTCAAGCAGACATGGCAAATACCATTCTGATCAGCATGGCGGATAGTCTGCGCAGCTCGATGACGCGAGAGCAAGCCATGTTGACACAGTCGTCCACAGGCCACCCCCAATATGAACAAATCTACGGCCCAACCGTACCGGCCTACTACGCCCTGATTGCAACTGCCCACATGGCTGAGTTCGGCACGACAGCGGAAGATTTCGCCGAGGTCGCCGTTTCAGGTCGACTCCATGCTGTCAGGAATCCAACCGCACAAATGCGGGAAGCAATATCAGTCGAAGATGTTGTCAGTTCCCGGCTTATTGCCGACCCACTCCATCTTCTGGATTGCTCACTCGTTTCTGATGGCGGCTCCGCCATTATCGTTACCTCAGCGGAGCGCGCTAAAGACTTCCCCCACAAACCGGTTTACCTTCTGGGTAGCGGCGAGGGCCACAGTCACGAGCACATTAGTCAGGCGGCTGACCTGACGACCTCCGCAGCATTAAATTCAGGTCAGACAGCCTTCAAGCAATCTGGACGGTCACATAAAGATATTGACTTCGCCCAGATATACGATTGCTTTACACCCACAGTACTCATCCAACTGGAAGATCTTGGTTTCTGCGCCAAGGGAGAAGGCGGCGCCTTTGTATCAAGCGGTGCTACCAGACCTGGCGGCGATCTTCCGGTAAATACCCACGGCGGCATGTTGTCTCACTGTCATCCCGGTAATCCGGGTGCTATGTTTGCGTTGACTGAAGCGGTCTGGCAACTTAGAGGTACTGCTGATGCACGTCAGGTCAGCAATGCACAAACGGCGTTGGTGCACGCTCAAGGTGGCATTATGTCCAGTCATGCAACACTCATCCTGGGGGTTGATGATGTCTAAGGCAACAAAGATTCAGCCAAGACCAACCGCCGTTTCAGAACCCTATTGGCAGGGCTGCAGCGACAAGGAATTGCGTCTGCAGTTTTGTACCAGTTGCAACAAACACCAGTTTTATCCGCGCATCGTCTGTTCAACCTGTGGTAGCTCTGAGCTTGAATGGCAGAAGGCGAGTGGCCAAGGCACCATTGCCAGCTTTACCGTGGTTCGTCGCGGTGTTTCAGAAGCTTACACTGCACCCTACCTGGTTGCCCTGATTGATCTCGCGGAAGGTGTCAGGATGATGAGCCAGGTTCTGACATCAAACCCAGATGACGGTAGGTTACGAGTTGGCGCCAATGTCACCGTTTCCTTTGTTGAGTGGTCGCCCGAGATGATGGTGCCGGTATTCA